>PWHG01000076.1 GCA_003554785.1 Candidatus Falkowiibacteriota bacterium | reverse complement strand
CGGAAGCGGTATCACGGGCGGGATACTTGGAGCTTTAGGATTTGGAGGCGGCAAGGCAATGGGTGGCAATGTAGACACGAACAGGGCATTTATGGTCGGCGAACGTGGCCCGGAAATGTTCGTTCCGTCTTCACAAGGCAAGATCATACCGAATCATCAGTTGCAGGGGAAGAAAAGTGTTGTGGATTTCAATGTGCGTATCCCTGTTAGTGTAGGCGAAAGGGAGATATGGGAAGCGAACAGGAACTATAAGATTAGTATATCATGAGTTTAAATACCGTCATATTTGCCGAATGGTTAAGCGCTCCCAAAGCGGAGACGAGATATCGTATTGACCTGCAAAAAGACGGTTTCACGGGTACGGCACGTGAAGTAGGGGCTACAGGTGATTACATGGATCATAACTACCAGAGTCTGAATATCAAAGAACCTCATGAAACGCCTATACTGGCCTCTGATTTAACGTTTGAATTTAAGGTTAGATCACAAGCTGATCTTGATGTGTTGGAAGATATCCTATCCTCTCCGCAGGGGGCCTACAGAATTGTAAAAACCGTTAATGGCAACACTGAATGGCTTGGCGCTGTAGACGCAGAGCAGGTTCGGTATAATCGAAGTCCATTCCCTTTTTCGGCGCAGATTATAGCCCGCGATCTTGGTTTCCTTAGGGGAAGGGATTACCAGCTCAATGATGATAGGAGCAGCCTGATGAGTATCATTGCATCGCTACTGCCCTATGACCTGCCCATACACAGTTATACGTCGTGGAAAGAGGGCGCTATGTTGGATAGTGCCGATTTTCTTAATCAGCGTTATATAGACAGGTTCGCATTACGAACCTATGCACGTGCCGGCGGTGAGGATGATGAGCCTATAAGTAGATATGAAGCTCTTGAAAGGGTTATAAGTAATTTCGGATGCTTTATTTTTCAGGCGGGTGGCGCCTGGAAGGTATTTCAGCTTTCAGCGATGAAAGACGCGGACAACATCCGGGAGTTTGTGTATAATTCCAGCGGGGTTTTGCAATCCACTTCTCTGAAAGATATTACCCTCAACATTGATTCTGACGATCGTTACTTGCTTCGTTCTACGATTATTCAGGGCATGAAAGCTTACAAGCAGGCCCGTGTCAGGTTCGATCACAGGACGACAGTTCAGGGGATTCAGTTTCCGAACATCATTACTTTGCCGGGCGGACAGACTTCTTATAGTGAGTTTTTCAGCGGAGACGGGAATCAAAGGATTATCGTGAGAGGCACTGTTGAGGCCGATGAGCTGCTGGACAACCCAACCCCTACAACAGTAACAGCCGAGGCCGAGATTGAAATACGAGCCGGGGGCCTGTATTGGGATGGATCTTCGTGGACAGGTACGCAATCTTCGGTTACGGTAGAAATGCCGATATCCCTTTTATTCGCTGATGGGCAACAGACCTATCAAGGATTCATTGATATCACCACAGGGTTAATACCAGACGGCACAGGCCCGGATATTGAAATTACCCTTTCACGGGCACAACGTAATTCTACTGATCTGCACGAAACCCGATACACAGGGCTTCGCAGAACCATAACCAGCCCTGCTGTTGAGGAAGGCAATAATACGGCCATTGATTATCTATTGACCCAAGTGCCGGACAAGAAATCTCGGTATGACGCGGGAAGCGTGTGGTTTGGAAGCGGGCCTACAAGTTATGCCCGGAGCGCTATAAGCAGGGATGAGGCGGGATCTGATTTGACAGCATCGTCGTGGGGCTTTGAAGGGGAATCGAAAGACCTGGAACATGCGAATATTCTTTTGAGGGAAGTTCTTGATATTCAGCGATCCGAAGTACGGGGGTTGAACGTTGATCTTTTAGGATCATACAGCCCCTCGCGAGTTTTGTCTTTTGACGGCGGGTTTCATGTGTTCTTAGGGGGCAATCAATCTGGGAAAGAAAACAAGTGGCAAGCAACAGTTCTTAGGATTAACTTTCAGCCGGCAGCTACCGACACTTTCGAGATTCTATATAAGACTTTCAGCGAGGGCGGGGCGCAAGGCGATACGTCTGGGGGCGGCGGACTTACGACAGGAACAGCGGATTCACGGTATCTTAGGATTACGCAGAATCTGGCAGACTTAAGCAATGCTACTGCATCGCGGGCCAACCTGGGGCTTGGCGATCTCGCAACACTTAATCAGGTTGATACGTCACAAATAGCTGATAACGCTGTTACATTTGCAAAGATGCGTACAGTTCCAACATATGGTGCTGTTGTGCGTAGTCAGGCGGGTACAGGTAATCTTACTTTCGTGCCTGCTTCGACAAATCAGGTGCTTCTAAGGGGATCGGCAGGGGTAGCGTTCGGGCAAGTTACACATGATATGTCTGATTTTGCCGATCAGGATCTTAATGAAATATCTGATGTCCAATTCAACTCCTTGTTTACGGCGCAAGAGCTATCGCTGTCAATGATCCCAACCATACCCAACACCAAACTTGCTAATTCTACGATATCAGGTAGGGAATTGGGTACTGATTTGCTTTCCTTGTCCGCCGGATCAGGGCTGGAATATACAGATACTGGAAGCTATAACGGATCGGCGACAAAGACGATACGAATCGCAGAGAACGGCGTCACCAATGCGATGATATTAAACTCCGCATTAACCGTCAACACCGGAACCGGGCTAACCGGCGGTGGAAGTATCTCATTGGGCGGGAGCAGGGAGATATCATCCGTACCCGCATCACCCATCCAAGCAGGGCATGTGACGACAGGAACGCAGACATTTGCGGGGGATAAGACGTTTGAAGGGGATGTTGATATCGACGGAGATTTAGAGACAGAAGGCAACACAAGACTAGGTGGTGGTGGTGCACATAATATAAACCCATTAACAATAGAAACAGGAAATCATGGACTAATCTCTGATCCACCCACAGCGACACTTGATGATTATCATTTATTATTTAGGCGTTCTGGAAGTAATGATACGGATTATCAAGGATTGGCTTTTTATTCTTCAAGCAACAGTAGTTCTAACTCAACTCCCGGTGCATCTATTGTGCATGCACGAGATGACGGGTGGGGATATGGTCCTCTTGAAATTTGGATGAAAACTGGAACCAGTCAAACATCTGATCTTGTAAGAACTGTACGTT
>PWHG01000044.1 GCA_003554785.1 Candidatus Falkowiibacteriota bacterium | reverse complement strand
CTCGCGTTTGAACAAGCATTGGTTAGCCAAATTGTTTTTTATCAGACTGGCTGGTATTCATTTGCGATGAGTTTTCAAGAGTCCAAGAGCGCGAGACAACAAAAAAACCTGAAAAAGCTCAAGGAAATCGAGGCTGTGGTAATCGTCTCGAAACCATCGCAGATAATCAAAGAGGGTGTATCATGAGCAAGCATCTGACAATAAGGATGGCATGGCATGACAATAAATGGAACGGTAAGGTCTGCTTGAATCCTGAAGGGAACACCTATTGCACAGGCTCTCATTCATTGTTGTCGGGTCGTATCGAAAAGAACAAGCGGACGGCTGATGAACAAGCGGTGAAAGGTCAATACATACAAGGTAACTTCGCCCCTGAAGCTGTTCCTCCCTGTTATTGGAGCATCAACGCTTTCGGCGATAAAGGCTTTGACGTCAAGCATGGCCATGCCTTCAGGGGAGTCGATCACACCATCCCTGATACTGTAAAGCCCAATTCTGTGTTCTCTTGGCCGTTCAAGCTCTCATTTGTCCACACTAAGGGTAACAAGAAAATTCATGGTGACTACTGGCCGGACCTGAAGCAGCGCATAGATGACTTCACAGGGAAGTTCAAGAAGGGCGAATCTATCATGTTCTTCTATGCCAACTATGACAATCCCGTCTCTGGGGATGACATGAAATACCTTCTTCTTGGCTGCTCAGTCGTTGATGAGATCGATATGCCTGGCGATTTTCCATTCACTGATATGGAACTGAGGCGCATGGGCAAGGGGAAGTCTGGTAGCAAGATGAAGAATTTCCCTACAATGAACTGGGCTATCCAGTTCACCCATCAGAACGATAAATCTGTCCTTTTGCCATATCATGAATATGTCAAGCATGTTGAAGAGTTTCCTGAGGAATTTGAAAAGCTGAATGATATCAAGGTGGTTATCGAGGAGCCTTCATTGGTCCGAAGTTTCAAGTATGTGACCATGGATATCGATGACGATAAATGCCTCTATCTCCTATACAAGATCCGAAAAGGCATTTTCAAGATAAGGGAGCATAACCGCCAGGTGATAGAACACAATCTTCACGAAGAGGAGAGACGGATCGACGATCTCATCAAGATGGTCTGGGAGCGAAGGGGCATCTATCCTTCGTTGGGCAAGGTTCTTGGTCATTTCTTGCAAAAGGACTGTACAGGGCTATCCGATGTGATCAAAGGGCTGCTTGATAAGAAATATGACCTCATCGATTTTTTCGAGGATATTTTCAAGGAAGAGATACCCGACGAGCTTGAGGATTATGAGGATGACCTGGATGATCTCACTGGGATTCCTCAATTCAAGCGCAACTTCAAGGCTTACCTGAAACTGTCATTGTTCAATTTCACTGAATTCCAGATAGGCCGGATTATCAGTGATTATCACGATAGCATTGTTGTGGGCCTCGAAGCCAATTCCTATCTGATATATGAGTATTATAGGCCGAAACCGCCGGCTGATGAACTGGACATCCCGGATCTTATCGAAGAGCCGATTGATGTCTACAAAATAGATGTTGGGATGATACCGGATAGTAGATTTCTGAAGAGACACCGCAAAATGCAGAACATCCGTGAGTCTGCGCCTGAACGCATCCGCAGCTTGATGATTGAATACCTATGGAGCCTTGAAGGGGCTGGGCATACGTATGATAATATTAGGAATATCCTCAAGAATATCAAAGAATATCCCTTGATCTACCATATGGAATCCGGCATCGACGAGAACGGAATTCTGGACATGGAGGAAGAATACCGGTCTCATTTCCAGGAGAGGCTGCATATAGAAACGGTCGAGCATGAAAAATACATCTACTTGAAGGAATTGTATCGAGCCGAAAGAAGGATTAGCGAAAAGATAGTGCAGCTTATCAACCGCTCCCTTCATTCCGAAAATGAGCCGGACTACAATGCGCATATCCAGACGAGCATTGATACCCTCAAGGCGAAGATAAGGGATTTCGATGAGGACCAATTCAGGGATGAAAGGCAGCAGCTGTACCAGAACATTTTCAGCAAATCCCTTTTCCTATTGACAGGGAAGCCAGGCTCTGGAAAGACTTTCGAGACAAGCCACGTCATAAAGCATCTGAAATCCTTGAATCAAGGAATGACTATACTTGCCCCTACCGGGAAGGCAGCCCTCAGGGTATCAGAGAACATAAAGATCAATACCGGATTGGATCAAAAAGCTGAGACAATTGACCGGTACATCTATGAGAACGGATTTTGGTGGGCCTATGAGGACTGGGATCGGCTTCACGACCTACCTGAAAGGGAGAAGTTGACGGTAACGAACCTGATTATCGACGAAAGCTCAATGATTGATATCCAGAAGCTCTATATCCTGTTCTCGATAATCAAATTCACGAATGAATATCCCAAGCGTATCATTTTCGTCGGTGATGAGAACCAGTTGCCTCCGATCGGATTCGGAAAGCCTTTCCATGACATAATTAACCATGTGGTTTCCAAGGATTCACTTTTCGATAATCATTACATCCACCTGGCCACAAACGGCCGACAGGAAAACGACATCAATATCATCAAGCTGGCCGAGGCATTCTCTGACAAGAATAGATACTTTGAGGAATCCTTCAATCTTCTATATCAGAGGGGCAAGGTATCCGATGGCCTGGAAGTCCATTACTGGAAGACAAAGCATGAATTGTTTAAGGCTATACAGGATAGGATTTCTGCTCTATTGGATGACGAGCTCAAAGCGAAAGGCATAACGGCTGACAATGATATCACGAGCTTCAATCTGGTCCATGGGTTGTATGAGAACGGCCACGTGAACCGAAAGGATGGCGATTTCAGAACAAACCTTAATCTTGAGGCCATGCAGCTGTTAAGTCCCTACAGACCAGGTTTTTTCGGAGTGGTGCGCCTCAATAGCATGGTCCAGGAAAAGTTCAGGGATAGCAGCTATAGAGACGATTCTGAAAAATATTTCAACCATAGTGACAAGATTATCAGGATTTCCAATTATTATTCCGGATACGGCAGGGATAAGAAGCTAATATTGTCGAATGGCTCTATCGGAGTCATGACCACTCATAATGGAGGTTGGGACAAGAAGTATTTCTTCAAGGATGCTGATTACATGCTCAAATGGATAGATGATGAGGATCAGTTTGAGCTGGCCTATGCGAT
>PWHG01000080.1 GCA_003554785.1 Candidatus Falkowiibacteriota bacterium | reverse complement strand
GTCCGGAATATGAAAAGGTTTCTCTCCCACCATTACATCCGACTGGCTGAGCAACAATGAATTGATGCGCAGCATATCTTCCACCTCCGGATAATTTTCTACCAGGTAAGGTCCCTGCATGGTTCCAGTCAGGGCCCAGTCACCCGCATCCATGGAAGCCTCCAGGCGGTAAATCCGGCTCGCATCATCATGCACACGATCGTAGAGGTACTGGTCAATCACATAAATGCTTACAAAAACAAACACCGTGATGCCACAGGCAAACCCAAGAATATTTAAAAACGTATAAAACCGTTCACGCAATAAATTCCGCAAACCTATTTTGAAGGTATGAGAGAATTTCATAGGTAGAAAATGGTTACAAAATTTGTGTAATATACAAATCATATCAAAGTTCATACCATAACCTCTTTTTCATTGATTTCATGACCCTTAAAGCATTTAACCAACTGCAGGGGAACGAAATAAAGTGTCCCCTGAAGGACATCTGATGACCGTTATCGGACAGTTATCATTAACAGAAGTGGCGGAATGAATGTCTTCAAAGAAATATTCAGGTAATATTAAAAATTTGTAAATTTATAGCACGCTGGTGATTGTTTCACCTGGCCTTCCTAAACAATTCGTACAATAATCTGTTTATTTTTAGATTATGAAAAAACTCTTGTACCTTTTTATCCTGGCGCTTGTCATTTTTCTGAAGACGGGAAACATAGCCAGGGCAGAGTCATACATTGTCACCATTGCGAACATTGAAACCACCCTCGGTACCGCAGTGCATGTTCCGGTTACTGCGGATGGTTTCAAAAACGTTTCAGTAATTGAGTTGCGTTTCGAGTTTGACGATAAGGTGCTCGACGCAAGAGCCGTGGATCATTATCTGCAAGACGTCCATTCCAGCATACGGGCCAGGCTGGCGTCCAACCTGATCAACGATTCCACCATTGCCGTGAACTGGTACTCGACCAATCCCATCACCATCGAAGACGGGGCCAAGCTTTTTGACCTGCACTTCATGTTCTGTGGCGGAGGATCCGATTGCCCGGATGATGCGTTTTCCGACATCATATTTCACAGGGGTTACACCTCGGTGCATACGGGCCGCGTCACTGACAACACTTTTGAACAGGTGGATCTGACGATGAATGACGGATCCGTTCGTGCCATTGCATCCCCAAAGACACTGACCCTGGCCACGGAGGGAGAAGGAAGCCTGGAGGCAAACGGCGACCCCTACACCGCACCACTGACCATTTCAGAAGGGGCCACAGTTTCACTGGAAGCACTTCCTGCCACCGGCTGGCAGCTCACCAGTTGGACCGACCAGCTAAACAATGTGGTCAGCAACGAAGCCCTGTTCAACTATACCATGCCGGACGAAGACATGACGCTGACGGCAGCATTCTCACTGAAAAGTTATGCAATTACAGCCGGAGCATCGCCCCCGGAAGGTGGAACGGTCAGCGGGACGGGCACGTTTGACCACGGCGAAGAGGTCACACTGACCGCATCCCCATCTGAGGGATATGAATTCCGTCACTGGCGTGAAAGCGGCGTGGTGGTGAAAGAGGAAGCCACCTACAACTTTACCGCGACATCCGACCGCGACCTGACAGCCCACTTTTCTGAGGAACAGGCAGCGCTCTATACCGTCAGCCTGGTGTCTGACCCGGAGGATGCAGGCAGCCTGGCAGGCAGCGGATCTTATGAAGAGGGAGAAGAGATCACCATTTCTGCCACATCAAATACCGGTTACCATTTTCTGAAATGGACTAACGCTATCGGGGAGGAAGTAACCACTGATTCCGCTTTTACCTATACCATACTCGCTGAAGATGTCAGTTTTACGGCGCATTTCCAATTGAACACCTATGAGATCTCGGCCAGTGCGGATCCCGTTGAAGGGGGATCGGTAAGCGGCGGGGGCAGTTACGACCACGGTGAAGAGGTAAGCCTTACGGCAACTCCATCGGAAGAATATGTGTTCAGCAACTGGGGAGAGAACGGCGAGGAGGTCTCCGGGGAGCGCACTTTTACCTTCACTGCAACGGCTGACCGTCACCTGACGGCCTTTTTTAATGCGGACGAGCCCGATGTCTACACCCTGAGCCTCGTTACAGACCCGCCTGATTCAGGGACACTCAGCGGCAGCGGACATTATTCGGCTGAGGAGCAAAGAACCGTATCGGTCTTACCCAATGAGGGTTACGAACTGCTGCAATGGACCGGCCACGACGGAGAGGTGATCAGCACCAATGAGTCCTTTCAATATATCATGCCTGACCAGGATGTGACACTGACAGCTCACCTGGCACTCAACCCCTATGAAATCACCCTGGCGGCCAGCCCCGAAGAAGGAGGCACAGTCACAGGCGGGGGCACCTACGACCACGGAGAAGAGGTCACCATCACCGCCAGCCCGGCAGAAGGCTTTGAATTCCGTCACTGGCAAGAAAACGGGCAGGTACTCACCGAAACCGCCTCTTACACCTTCACAGCAACGGAAGACCGCAGCCTCACGGCCCACTTCACCGAGGAAGATGTACCACTCTACACCCTCACCCTGCTGGCCGACCCTGAAGATGCGGGCAGCGTGACCGGCAGCGGGGAGTACGAAGCCGGAGAAGAAGTCAACGTGTCAGCCAGCCCCGAAACCGGCTACAGCTTCACCCAGTGGACGAATGAAGACGGCCAGCCGGTCAGTACCCAGCCCGACTTCACCTACACCATACCCACAGCGCATACGACCCTCACGGCGAACTTCCAGCTCAACACCTATGAAATCACCCTGGCGACCAGCCCCGAAGATGGAGGCTCAGTCACGGGGGAAGGCACCTACGACCACGGGGAGGAAGTGACCATCACCGCCATCCCGGCCGAAGGCCATGAATTCCGCCACTGGCGAGAAGACGGGCAGGTGCTCAGCGAAACAGCCTCCTACACTTTTACCGCCACGGCCGATCGCAGCTTTACCGCCTACTTTGCCGAAGAGGACGCAGAACTTTACACCCTTACCCTGGTAGCCGAACCGACAAATACAGGCAGCGTAACCGGCAGCGGGGAGTACGAAGCCGGAGAAGAAGTCAGCGTGTCGGCCAGCCCGGAGACCGGCTATAACTTTACCGAATGGACCAATGACAACAACCAGACGGTCAGCACCGAAGCAGCCTTCACCTTTACCATGCCCGCGGAACACACCACACTTACGGCC
>PWHG01000015.1 GCA_003554785.1 Candidatus Falkowiibacteriota bacterium | reverse complement strand
TATTATATTAAGGGTGATATTAAAAATCAGCGCAAAGACATGGATATAGAAAAGCTTTTTAGCTTTGTTTTCATTAATTAGATACTGACTAACGGCCCAACCAAGATAGAGACCAATGCTGGACCAGATATAGATTTGTAGAATTGGTACAGAAGAGGTATAGGCACTGCCAAAGATGAAAGGAACGGCCCAGGGAGCCAGTATTACGGTCGGGATGGCTACTGCTAGGGCAACTAGGGTCATGAGGCCGTAGAAGTTCTTTAAACGCTTAATATAGAAGTTGTAGTTAATGGACTTGGCTTTAACAATAGCGGGAAATAGTGAAGCACAAATTACTGTTGGTAGAAAATACCAAATTTCAGCAAATTTAACAGCGGCGGCATATATACCAACTGAACCTTGATCTAGAAAGTGACCAATCATTACTTGATCTATTCTTAGATATATAAAAGCAGCGGCATTAGCTAACATCAGTGGCCAGGAATCAAGCCAGAGTCTTTTAGCTAAACTAAACTTAAATTTCCAAGTAGATATTTTAAAGCCTTTTAACTTATAGACAAAAAAGAAACCAATTCCTTGCCACAAAAAGTCTAGAGCATAGACACTGATTAAAAAGATTAGATTGAGGTTAAGGAGTATAAAAGCTATTTTTAAGGCTGAGCTAATAATCATGGCAGTAATCTGGGCTTTTACATTATACTTAGCCTCAACTCTAGCTTGAAAAAAGGCAGTAATGACATTGCTAGCTTGAAAAATCAAAGAACTAGAAAAGATTATAATCAGCAGTCTGGTTAAAGGATCAAAATCAATTAGAAAGGTGAGAATTGTAATTATTAATACTGAAAAAATACCACCCAATAACTTTAAAGGAAAACTAGTACCTAAGTACTCATCTTTTCTCTCTGGATGCTTAACTAACTCCCGATTTAATACAAAATCTATACCTAAATTAGCTACCATAGCAAATAGTCCGACAAAAGCGATGGCATAATTGACTATTCCAAAATCACTGGGTCCTAAATAACGAGCTAACCAAGCACCAACAAAAAAGGAAGCTAGAAGAGAGATAAACTGACCAAAAAACATCCAACCGGTATTTTTGAAATAACGGCGGAAACCTTGATGATTGAAAATCCAGCGATATTTAGGTGGAGTTATATTTTCTAGTTGTAGGATTATTTTTTTTATCATTATGATTTAATTATAGCATTAACCAATCTAGAAGAGGAATAATCTCAATCTTTTTCTTTTTATAAACCTCAGTTTTTCTAGTATCCCAGCTAATAATTTTTAAATCATTACACTTTAACTCAGAACTTGCTTCCACTAAGGCTTTCATTTCTCTTTCCTTGGTTTCTGAATTATCAATTCTATAGACAACTTGAATTAAGCTAGTAATTTTTAAATTATTGTGTAAAACAAAATCTATTTCTTTGTCGTTTCTTGATTTATAATAAAAAAGGTTTTTTTCTGGATGATAACTTCTTTTAAGTAATTCACTAAAAACTAAATTTTCCATTAATTTTCCATGATTTTTAGAAAATTGTAGAGCTTTAGCATTAATATAGCCATTATCAATTAAATAGCTTTTTTTAGGGCTACTTTTATGAGAATAACAAGAAAGAATTTGACTTAAATATGAAGCACTTAAATATTTAATGAATTTCTCTACAGTAATATCGCTTTTAAATTCTAATTTTCTAGCTAATTTGCGATAACTAAATTCAGTACTGAAATTGTTTAATAGATATATTTCTAAGTTGTATATTTTTTCTGATAACCTTAATTTATGTCTTCTAACTATATCTTTAAGTATTATTGAGTCAATTAAGGTGCTTAAATAATCTTTTGGCTCAAGATCTTTAATTACTATTTCAGGAAAACCACCGATTGTTAAATAATCACTTAAATTATTTAAAAGCACAGCTTTTAGCTTAGTACTTAAGTTATTTATATCAAACTCAACATTTCTGGCTCTTAAGAACTCTCTAAAATTAAAGGGTAGTATTTTAATAGGAATATGGCGACCAGTTAAATGAGTAGCTAATTCATGACTTAATAATTTAGCGTTAGAGCCAGTTAAAATAATATTATAACCTTGTCTTTGTAATTGATTAACTAGTAATTCCCAATTATTTAGATTTTGTATTTCATCAAAGAATATATATTTAGTATCTCCATAGACAGCTAAAAGCTCCTTAATTAAATCTTCATGATCATTGATTTTAATTAAGGCTTCATTGTCAAAATTAAGGTAGGCGGGGTTTTTGTCTTTTACTAAGTGAGCACAGAAAACTGACTTTCCCGCTCTTCTTGGTCCTAAAACTACTTTAATAATATCTTTTTCCAAGTATTTTTCAGCATACTTTATTTGCTCTCTAGGGACATAAGGAGCTTTAATTAAGTTTTGAAATTCTTCTTTTTGAGATAAAATAATGTTTTTAAGCATAAATTTAAAATTAATGTACTACGCAAAAAAGAGGTTTTTTGCATAGTACAATTATTATACTATGCACTAATAATTAGGTCAATAGTTAGTATTTTTACTAAAATTAAACAAAAACACGAAGATATTAAAATATCTTCGTGCTTTTTATCTATACTTTCTTTGTTTTATATATTAATTCATTCTAAAGCCTCCATAGTTTGGAGAATTTTCCTCTTTCTTTTTTCTATCAGCATAAGAAGAGCCAACAATATCTTCATGTAATTTTTCAACTTCATTATTTTCAATATTTACATAAGCTTTGAAATCCTTGATAATTTTTGCAACATTAATATCACTATGACCCTTATAACTTTCTTGTTTTTTCTTTAAATTAGAATAAGCATCAATTAATTCTCCTTTTTGATTTAATGGATCTTTGATTTTATCAAGCATTCCCTTTCTTATATTCTCCTTAAATTCATTAAGACTTGTCTCACCATCCCAACCAGCTTCTTTTAATTTAGCGGTTAATTTTTCTTCTACTAAAGAAAGGACGGATTGTACAAATTCTTCCTTTTTTTCTTGTAGATTTGTTTCTTTTTCTACATCAGAATTTAAAGATTCTTTAGCCATTTCTGGGCTAATATCTTTTTCATCTTCTTTTTTTGGCTCCATAGTTGGAAATTGTTCAAGTTTCATAAAATTTTAATTTAATTATAAAAATTAATAAAGATTTATTAATTATGTTATTATTATAGCAAAAAAAATAGAATATGTCAATAAAAAAAGGTTTTTTT
>PWHG01000064.1 GCA_003554785.1 Candidatus Falkowiibacteriota bacterium | reverse complement strand
TTAACTGATAGGCAAAAAAAACAGGTAGATGCTTTTAACTTAAATAAAAGTTTAATTGACAAAGCTGAGTTGGAAAAGTTTTTAGATACAATTGAGTATCCAGTCTCCTTTATTGATTATGAAACCTTGCCAGCGGCGGTTCCAAAATACAAAAACTATCAACCTTATCAACATATTCCATTTCAGTTTTCACTGCATGTTTTAAATAGTCCCAATGAAGAGCTAAAGCATTTTGAGTTTTTACACGATAGAAATACTAGTCCAGATTTAAGTTTTCTTGAGGCTTTAAAGAAGTATTTACCTAAAACTGGTTCAATTGTGGTGTGGAATAAAAGATTTGAAAGCGGTGTAAATGCTAATTTAGCTAAAAGAAACCCTAAGTATCAAGATTTTGTTACTAACTTTAATAATCGGATAGTTGACTTAGAAATACCTTTCAGAGAGCAATTATATGTTCATCCAGGCTTTAAAGGCAAGAGTTCAATTAAATATATTTTACCAATACTGTCACCTAAATTTTCTTATCAGGATTTAAACATTCAAGAAGGGGGAGCCGCTTGTGAGGTGTATAGTAGGCTTATTGATGATTATTATAAAAAGGATGAAAGGGAAGAGAAAATAAAAGATTTACTAGATTATTGTCGTTTAGATACATTGGCCATGTATGAGATATATAAGCATTGTTTGAGTTTATTAAACTTTTAACAAAAACATCTTTGTTAAAATCGTGATAATCAGCTAAAATATTAGTAAACTTATGAGTTTAAAAACATTTGTTAAAAATCGTTCACATCTTTTTTGGTATATCGGAGATTTGAATCAAGTTTCTGATGATTTTGTTTTGGAACAAGTTTTAAATTATGGAGATTTTAAGGATGTAAAGTTATTATTTAAAATAATGGGAATTCATAAGGCCTCAACTATATTTAATAAACAAATAAGAAAAAAAAGATGTAATTATAGACCAGAGGTAAAAAACTATTTTAAACTTTATTTCAAAGAGTATGCATAAAGAGATATTAAATAAAAAACAATTAGAGTTTTTACCCTTTTTAAAAAAATTTTCTAATGATTTTGGTTTAGTTGGCGATACTGCTATTGCCCTTTATTTAGGTCATCGCAGGTCTATTGATTTTGATTTATTTTCTTTAAAAGAAATAGATAATTTAAAAATTCAAAAGAAAATAGCAATGACCAAAAAAATTCAAACTGTATTTATAAATAGCAAAGATGAATACACAATTTTAGTAGATGGTATAAAATTAACTTTTTTGTATTATCCTTTTAAGATAAATTTTAATAATAAGTTGGACGATATAATATTCTTGCCTGATTTAGAAACTTTAGCTGCCCTTAAAGCTTATGCCCTGGGAAGAAGATCAAAGTGGAAGGATTATGTTGATTTATATTTTATCTTAAAAAGTGGACTTAATTTAAATAGAATTATTAAAAAGGCAAATAAAATTTTTGAAAATAATTTTAATGAAAAAATATTTAGAACTCAATTGTCCTATTTCAATGATATAGATTATTCTGAACAAGTTGATTATTTAAAAGGATTTGAAGTGAGTGATAAGAAAATAAAAGAAGAGCTTATTATATCTAGCTTGGAATAATTATTTAGAATTCATTTTTTGTAATAAATTAGTAATTTATACGTATACTATAATATAGACAAAAAAATATGCAAAATTGTATTTATAAAAACCTAATCAATGATAACCGTTTAACAATGGTGTCTTTTGATTATCCTTGGAAAGCAATTCGTAGAGATGGTTTTTATAAATATTTAATTAATTATATAAAATAAAAAATATAGGCTAATAGAAAATATTTACCAAAACTATCTCTATGAGGAGATAGTTTTTTTAAATCATTGTTCTTTAAAAAATTATAAACCTTAAAATCTATTAGCCATGGAAACAAAAGTCGTAAGAGCTTATAGCTCATTTAAGTTGCTTCAGGGTCTAGCAATTAGTTTCTTTTTTGCCACTTCAACCTTGTTCTTAGTGGAAAAGGGACTTAGTTTGTTAGAGATTAACCTTCTTAATGCTAGTTATATGCTAGCGTACCTCTTCTTTGAAATCCCAACAGGGGTTAATGCTGATTACTTTGGTAAAAAACGCTCAGTCCTAATTGGACTTTGGATTTTTACTTTTTCGTTTTTAATTTATTTTTTCTCACAGTATTTTTGGCAGTTTTTTATTGCGGAAATATTAGGAGCTTTGGCCTCTACATGTATTTCAGGCGCCTTGGATGGTTTGGTGGTAAATAAATTAAATAATAAAAACATTTCAACTGATTTAAATAATTTATTTAGAAAAGGTGAAATTCGAGCTGTGGGAGTAATTATTGGAGTTATTAGTGGTTCCTTTGTAGGTCAATTTGGCTTGTCGTGGCCTTGGCTTATGAGTTCAGTTGCTTTTGCGATACTGGCAATTTTAGCTAGCATTTTTTTGCCTACTGATCTTTTAAGTTCAGAGGCAAAAGTGAAGTTTAGCTTTTTGCCAATGAAAAAAATTGCAAAAGAAAGTATTAATTATGGATTAAGGAATCGTCGCTTTATGTCTATGGTTATTTTTTCAGCAATTTTGTTTTTTGCAATTCAGCCATTAAACATGTATTGGCCGATAATACTACAAGAAACATACTTTATTGAGGTAAGGTATATGGGACTAATATTTTCACTGATTGTAGTTTTTATCTATCTGGGCACACGATTTTCTGCCTGGTGGCAGAAAAGATTTAAATGTCCTAAAAAAGCGATTTTTCTTTCCCAAATTATTACTGCTTTTTCAATTATTTTAGCTAGTGTTTTATCACCCCTTTATCTATTTCTTACTTTTTTTATGTTTCATGAATTTGGCCGGGGATTGTTTAAACCCTTAAGTAAGGCATATGTCAATGGTAGTATTGTTAATAAGAATCGATCAACTGTTTTGTCATTTGAGTCAATGATCGTTAAAACCGGGGGAGCGCTTGGCTTAATTTTTAGCGGTTTTATAGCAGAGAATTTTGGGATTTTAAATTCCTGGATTTTAAATGGAATTATATTATTAATTGCTATAATAGTTTTTTATAGGAGAAATAATTTCAATTCCTAAATTAAAAAGCTCAATAAATTAAATTGAGCTTTTTTTATAATTTATATTAAATTTATTATATATTAACTATCCCATGAGCAATACTTTCATTATATCCAGCAGGGCTAATTTCAACAAAATCAGCTTT
>PWHG01000047.1 GCA_003554785.1 Candidatus Falkowiibacteriota bacterium | reverse complement strand
TATATTTTATTAAATTATTATATCACTATTTTTTTAATTTGTCAAGATTAATAGAAATAAAATAAGCTAATATTAAATAAAAAAAGCTTTATAAAATTATAAAGCTTTATTTGTATTTAGTAAAAAATTTAGATAAATTGAAAAACTATAAACAATAGATAAATACCTAAAAGCGCTATTCCCTCCCAACGATCAAATGTTCTTCTGCTTATATAAAATATAGTTACAATTAATAATACTAAACAAGTAATAATAAAAAAGTAGATAAATGAAGTGTTTACATCAACAGAAAAATTATGAAAAAGAGACAAGAAACCAAGTGCGGCTATTGAGTTAATAGCGGAACCAACTAAATGATTAAATGATAAGCTACCAGCTCCTCTGTAGGCTGAACGAATAGTGATAGAAATTTCTGGCAAATTAGTACCAATTGAAAATATTAATAATCCAATAATAAAGGGTGATACTTGCCAATAACTTAAAAGATAAATTGCAATATCAACTATAAAGAAGGAGGAAATTAAAATAATAATTAAACTAATTGAACTGATAAAAATTTCTTTGCGAAAATTAGAAAACCAATACTTAATTTTTTCCTTAAACTTAGACCAAGCTGCCTTCTTTTTTGTTATATGCAATCGCGTTAAAATATTTGAATTTTCCTTATAACGAAAAAAGCGAACATAAATTAAAAGCCCGTAAAGGAAAAGAACTATTAAACCATTTATCCAATTAAAACTTCCGTTGAAAGCTAAAATTATTGATAAAAGTATTAATAAAAAACTAGATATTACAAAATATAACTTTCCTTTATTTTCAATATCATGATTAAATATAATAGCTAAGCCTAAAACTAAGGTAAATAAAACAATAATTGTGCCCCAAATATTACCTAAAGAAACTGCGCCAATATTATTGTAAATTGCATTAAAACCTACAGCTAATTCTGGAATAGTAGTAAAAAAACCAAGTATCAGGCCAATAATTATTGGTTTAGTCTTAGTTTTTTTTATGGCGTATTGCAAATTATCAAGCAATAAGCTGGCCGCTTTATTTAATACTACAAATAAACCAACCAGTAAAACTACAGCAAGGATTATTTTAATCATATATATTTATATTAACATTAAATTATTATTTTTTCTATTAATTAGCTTCTAATTTTTAAAAGTGTTAAAATATAATTATGAAAAAAAATCTAAAAAAACTAGTTATTATTGATGGAAACGCCTTAGTGCACCGTAGTTTCCATGCTCTGCCCACCACTTTAAAGGCTAAAGATGGCACTTTAACTAATGCTGTTTATGGTTTTACCTCTTTTCTACTTAAAGCCTTAAATGATTTAAAACCTGATTACGCAATAGTAACTTTTGACAGAAGAGAAAAAACTTTTAGACACCACGCTTACAAAGAATACAAAGCTACTAGAGTAAAGGCACCAGATGAACTCTATCAACAATTTCCCTTAGTAAAGAAGGTGGTTAAATCGCTAGGGATTTTAAGCTTAGAAAAAGCTGGTTTTGAGGCTGATGATTTAATTGGCACAATTTGTCAAAAGACTGAAAAACAAGAAAATCTTGAAAATATTATTATAACTGGTGACTTAGATACTCTGCAGTTGGTAAGTGAAAAAACAAAAGTATATACCATGAGCCGAGGGCTATCTGAAAGCATTATTTATGACATAAAAAAAGTTAATGAAAGATATAAATTATCACCAAAGCAATTAATTGATTTTAAAGCCCTAAGAGGTGATCCCAGTGACAATATCCCAGGAGTGGCTGGAATTGGTGAAAAGGGGGCCACTGATTTATTACTGAAATATAAAAATTTAGATGAAGTTTTAAAGGCAGTAGAAAAAAACAATCAAGATATAAAAGAAAGAACTAAAAAGTTAATCCAAGAACAAAAAAAACAAGCTAAACTTAGTTATGAGTTAGCCACAATTGATAAAAATGTTGACCTTGATCTTGATTTATCAAAAGCAGTTTTTCCGCAATTTAAAACCGATGAAGTTTTTTACTTATTTAGTGAACTTGGCTTTAAGTCCTTACTGGAGAAAGTAAAAAATTTCAATAATGATGATAAACAAGAAAAACCTATTAAAAAAAATTATAAGATTATAAAAGATGATAAAGACTTTAATAAGTTTTTAAAACAAATAAAAAAAGAAAAAGAATTTTCTATTATCGGAGATTTCAATGATAAACAAGACTTACTAGGCCTAGCTTTTAGTTGGCAAAAAAATACTGCCTATTATTTACCAATTAAAAAAAACAATCAACAAGCCAGCTTATTTAACCAAGAAAAAGAAGCCGGTGTTTTAGCCGACAAAAAGATTAAAGAAATATTTTCTCTACTGCAAAATAAAGATAAGAAAAAAATCTCCTTTAATCTTAAGCTTTTGCATAAATATTTTCTGACTCTAAAACAAGATTTTGAGGGTAAAAACTTTGATACTCTAATTGCCGCTCATTTAATTGAACCTGACAAAAGACAAAACAACTTTTCAACAATTTGTTTTTCGTATCTAGGTAAAAATTTCAATGATGATGATAGGTCAATGGAAAATATATGCCTTTTAGCTGACCTAAATTATCAAATTTATAAATCTTTAAAAAAGGAGTTAAAAAATCACCAATCAGAAGAAGTTTTTAGTAGTATTGAAATACCGCTCATAAAAATACTAGCTAAAATGGAAATTTATGGAATAAACTTAGATACAGAAAAATTAAATGATTTGGCTAAGAAAAATAAAAAAACTTTAAATAGTTTAAGTAAAAAAATTCAAAAATTAGCTGGTAAAAAATTTAATCCTAACTCAACCAAGCAATTGAAAGAAGTTTTATATATTGATTTAGATATTCCCACTGAAGGTATAAAAAAAACTAAGACTGGTTTTTCAACCGCTGAAGAAGAATTATATAAAATTAAAGATCTTCATCCAATTATTCCTTTACTACTGGAGTATCGTGAACTTTTTAAACTACAAACTACCTATTTAGAAGCTCTACCTAAATTAATAAATCAAAAAACTAAAAAAATTCACACTAATTGGCAACAAAGCGTTACTGCCACTGGTAGGCTTTCATCAACTGAACCAAACCTGCAAAACATTCCCACTAAAACTAAACGTGGACGTCAAATCAGGTCAGCTTTTGTTAGTCAAAGTGGATGGAGCTTAATGGGATTTGACTATTCTCAAATTGAATTAAGAATCACTGCCCACCTTGCTGGTGACAAGAAAATGATCAAAGCTTTTAAAAACAACTCTGACATTCATCTGAAAACTGCGGCCGCAATAAATAAAATCTCAGAAGATGAAGTTAGTCCACAAAAAAGACAAGAAGCTAAAGCCATAAACTTTGGCATTATTTACGGCCAAGGCCCTCATGGACTAAGTCAAGCAGCCGGTATTTCCTACTGGCAAGCTAAAGAATTTATTGACCTTTATTTTTCCATCTATCCAGGAGTAAAAAAATTAATGGAAAAATCAATTAAACAAGCTAGAGAAAACGGCTATAGCTCAACTATGTTAAAAAGAAAAAGACCGCTTCCAGATATAAACTCAAAACAAGGAAATATAAGAAAGTCAGCCGAAAGAATGGCAATCAACACTCCAATTCAAGGAAGCGCTGCTGATATAATTAAATTAGCCATGATTGAGGTTAATAAAAAAATAAAAGACCAAGAAAAAGATATTAAATTACTTCTACAAATTCATGATGAATTGATTTTTAACGTCAAAGAGGATAAAATTTCTCATTATAGACCAATCATTAAAAAAGCCATGGTTGAAGTCATAAAATTAAAAGTACCAATACTAGTTCAAGAAAATATTGGAAAAAACTGGGAAGAATTAAAATAAAATGCTTAAAGAATTATTAAAAAAACAAATTAATATTGCCCTGCTTGGTTTTGGTCAGGAAAATCAAGCTTTTTTAGCTTGGCTACTTGAAAACAAAAAATACTCTAATTTAAATATTACAATTTGCGACCAAAAAGCGAGAGATAATTTTAAACATCAAAAAAAAGTAAATTGGCAAACTGGGAAAAATTATAAAAAAGATCTAGACAAATTTACGATTGTTTTTCGCTCCCCTGGCTGGCCCTTGTTTTGCCCTGAAATCAAAAAAGCAAAAAAAGCTGGCACAATAATTAGTAGTCCAATACAAGCTTTTTTTGAACTTTGTCCATCTAAAAACATCATTGGCGTAACTGGTAGTAAAGGTAAAGGCACTACTGCCACCTTAATTTATACAATTTTAAAAAACTATAAAAAGTCAGTATTTTTAGGAGGAAATATTGGAATTGCTCCTTTTTCTTTTTTTAATAAAATAAAAAAATCTGATTTCATTGTTTTAGAGCTTTCTAGTTTTCAGTTGGAAGATTTGCACAAAAGTCCAAAGATATCAGTTATTACAAACTTATTTGTAGACCACTTATCTCCAGCTGACCCTTTTAATCCAAATTGCCATTTAAATTTTAAAAAATATTGGCAAGCTAAATTAAATATTTCTAAACACAAAGAAAATAAATATTTAATAGTTAATCAAAACCTAAAAGAAAAAATAAAAAAAGAAAATTTAGACACAAGGATTATATTTTTTGAAAAATCATCAATTAAAAGCTCTTTGGTGGGAGATTACAATCAGGAAAATATTGCCGCTGCTTTTAAAGTCTGCGATATTTTAAAAGTGCCAAAAAAAATAATTATTAAATCAATTGAAAATTTCAAAAACTTAGAGCATCGTTTAGAATTAGTTAAAATAAAAAATAAAGTTAGTTATTATAACAATAGTTTTTCCACTAATCCTGATAGCACTATCTTAGATTTAAAATCTTTTAGTTCTTCAATAATATTAATTGCTGGTGGCGCAGACAAGGGGGCAAATTTTAAAAAACTTGCCAAAGAAATAAAAAATAAAGTAAAATATGTAATTCTTCTACCTGGTAAATCAAGTCCAAGAATTAAGAAAGAGTTATTAAAAACTAAATATAGCAAAAAGCAAATTAAACTATCTAGCTCAATGGAAGAAGCGGTTAAAAAAGCAAAGGAACTTGCCAATGTTGATGATATAGTTTTACTATCAACTGCCTGTGCTAGTTTTGGAATATTTAAAAACTATAAACAAAGAGGAAATGAATTTAAAAAATATGTTAAAAAAATCAAATAATGCAATTGGGGTATTTGACTCTGGTTTAGGCGGTTTAACTGTACTTAAAAACTTTCTACAAGTTTTGCCCAGTTATTCCTATATCTATTTAGGAGATATTGCTAGACTTCCTTACGGCTCAAAATCAGCTGATAGAATTTATCAATACACTTGTCAGTCTCTGGATTTTTTATTTAAAAAAAATTGTAAATTAGTTATAGTGGCTTGTAACAGTGCTTCAGCTCAAGCGCTTAGAAAAGTTCAGCAAGAATATTTGCCAAATAATTGGCCAGATAGAAAAGTTCTAGGAGTAGTTAGACCACTAGCAGAAGAAGCTGCATTAAACAAATATAAACGCGTAGGTGTACTAGGCACTAAAGCTACTATTAGCTCACAAACATATAAAAAAGAAATAAAAAAATTAAATAAAAAAATTTCAGTATATGAAAATTCTGCTCCCTTATTAGTTCCTTTAATTGAAGAGGGTTGGGCTAAAAAATCAGTTTGCAATAAAATTCTTAAATCATATCTTAGACCTTTAAAACAAAAAAAAGTTAATTATTTAATTTTAGCCTGTACTCATTATCCTTTTTTACTTAAAAAAATTAAACATTTAATGGGATCACAATGCCAGGTTTCAGACCCAGGGAAAATAGTTGCCAATAGTTTAAAGGATTACTTAAATAGACATCCCGAACTCAAAATTAAACAAGTAAAAAATCCGGAATTGAAGTTTTATCTTAGCGACCAACCTGAACTATTTAAAAATTTAGGAGAAAAATTTTTAGGTCAAGAAATGAAAAACCTTAAACAAATAGATTTAGAAAAATAAATTATGATAATTTTTTTCTTTGGAGAAGACAATTTTAGAATTAAACAAAAACTAAAACAAGTTAGACAACATTTTGTTAAAAATATTGACCTTGGCTCTTTTAGCTTGGAAGAAATAGATGGTGAAAAAACCACCGTAGCTGAAATTTCTCAAAAACTTAACACCGGTTCACTTTTTACCAAAAAAAGAATGATAGTTGTTAAAAATGTTTTTAAAAATAAGCAAGATGAATTATTTAAATATTTAATAGACTTAAGCAAAAAAGAGCGAGACAGCAAAAGCAATGCTCTAGTGTTTATTGATGAAAATCTAGAAAATTCAAAATTAAAAGAAAATGCAAAAAAGTTCTTTTTAATTCTAAAAAAACAACCTTACAGTCAAGAATTTAAAGCTTTAGATCATAAACAAGTTTTAAATTTTGTCAAAGATATTTTTTCTCAAAAAAACCAAGCCATTAACCCATCTGCTTTATCATTGTTAGTAGAAAAAACCGGAAATGATCTGTGGCGATTAAGTAATGAAATTAACAAACTTTGTGCTTTAGCTAAAAATAGGCAAATCGAAATTAATGATATCAATACCTTAGTTTCATCAGAGTTTGAAGAAAAAATATTTATATTGATTGATGCTTTTTTTGAAAAAAGAAAAAGTATTGCTTATAAAATTTTACACGAACAATTCTCTGCTGGTCTTAGTCCTGAATATATTTTAACTATGCTAATTAGACAAATTAGAATTCTACTGGAAGTAAAATCTGCCCAAAAAACTACCAGCAATGAAAAACTAGCTGCAATTTTGAATTTACACCCATTCGTAGTTAAGAAAAGTTTAATGCAAATTAATAAATTTTCTTTTATTGATTTAAAAAATATCTTTAATAATTTAGTAGAAATTGAGTATAAAAACAAAACTGGTCAAGCCAATTTAAAAGATGAACTTTTTCTTTTGGCTGCTAAGGGCTTGATTTTTTAAACATCCTTTGATATATTAAATTTTGTTTGGGCAATTAGCTCAGTTGGTTAGAGCGCAACACTGATAATGTTGAGGTCGGAGGTTCAAATCCTCCATTGCCCACCAATTTAGCAATAATATTTGACCAAAATATTATTTTTTGC
Organism: Candidatus Falkowiibacteriota bacterium; assembly: GCA_003554785.1. GTDB lineage: Bacteria > Patescibacteriota > Patescibacteriia > Patescibacteriales > UBA12465 > PWHG01. The sequence continues at coordinate 7,149 of PWHG01000047.1, read as the reverse complement.
TAATTTTATTTTATTGAAGCGGGATAGAGCAGTTGGCAGCTCGCCAGGCCCATAACCTGGAGGTCGTCGGTTCGAGTCCGACTCCCGCAACAATTAGCCTCGGTAGCTCAGTGGTAGAGCAAAGGATTGAAAATCCTTGTGTCGTCAGTTCGATTCTGACCCGAGGCACGTCTTATCTGCGAATTAAAATTACGAATTATTTAGATTTTTAATTCGTATATAATTTTAATTCTTTTTTTATTTCGGGGTGTGGCCTAGTGGTTTAGGGCGCCTGCTTTGGGAGCAGGAGATCCTGGGTTCAAATCCCAGCACCCCGACACTTAAAGAAACTAAACATAGTTTCTTTTTTATAAAAAACCCTTGATTTTTATCCAAAGCTATGTTAACATCTTATTGTTTTAAAAATAATTAATAATATGCCAAATACAAAATCAGCTAAAAAAGAGCTAAAAAAGAGCAATAAATTGCGAGTTGTAAATCAAAAACTAAAAAATAGTCTTAAAGATAATTTAAAGACTAGTATTAAACGTGCTGATAATAAAGATAAATCAGTTAAAGAAGATTTACCTAAAATTATCAAAGAAATTGATAAGGCAACTAAAAAAAGAATTATTAAACCAAACAACGCAGCTAGAAAAAAATCAAAACTGGCAAAAAAAATTAATAAATTATAATAATTAACACTTTTTCTTGGATTAAATAATTATTAAAATTATTTTTTCTCGGATAAAGCGAATACTATGTTAGATAAAAAAGCTAAAGAAAAAATCATTAAAAAATATCGAGTTCATGAAACTGATACCGGCTCTCCTCAAGTACAAATTGCTATCTTGAGTGAAGAAATAAAGGAGTTAACTGAACATTTAAAAACACATAAACACGACTTTTCTTCTCGACGAGGATTACTTAAAAAAGTTGGAGAAAGAAGAAAGTTCTTAAAATACCTACAAAAAGAAAACTTCTCTGAATTCAAAAAATTAGCAGAAAAATTGAAATTAAGGATTGCTCAAAAACTACAAGCCGAAGAGGAAGAGGAAAAAGAAAAGGAAAAGAAGTTTGCTCCAGTTATAACCGAAGAAGATGAAATTGATTCAGCTGAAGAAGTGTTGAAGAAAAGTTCTCAATAAATATGATTAAACACCCAGAACAAAGAATTGGTGTTTTAGTTGATGTGGCTAATATGTATCACTCATCTAAAAACCTTTTCAATAAACGAGTTAATTTTAGAGAAATTCTTAATACTGCAGTGGCAGACAGAAAGCTCATTAGAGCTACTGCCTATGTAGTAAGAACAGAAACTGAAGAAGAAACACCTTTTTTTGACGCCTTAATTCAACAAGGCTTTGAAGTAAAAATGAAAGACTTGCAAATTTTTGCTGGCGGAGCTAAAAAAGCTGATTGGGATGTAGGAATTGCTATTGATGCTATTAAATTAGCAGAGAAACTTGATGTAATAATTTTAGTTTCCGGAGATGGCGATTATCAGCCCGTTGTATCTTATCTACAAAACAATAAAGGTTGCTTAGTAGAAATTCTAGCCTTTAAAAAAACCTGTTCTTCACAGCTTATTGATATAGCTGATGATTTTGTAGATTTAGGATCCAATTCTAAATATTTAATTAAACGTTAAAACGGTCAATTTTTTGGCCGTTTTGGTTTAAATAATAATAATTAAATTGGCCCTTAAATAGCTAGTGCTGTAATTTCTTTACAGTCCTGTAATTTAGGGGTCAGTTAACAAAATTTATGGAAAAAGTATTTTCAACCAAATGGTTAGGTCGAGATCTAACCTTTAAAACTGGAAAGTTAGCTAAACAAGCTGATGCTTCTGTTTTAGTCCAATATGGAGAAACAGTAGTGCTAGCCACTGCTGTTCAGTCTAAAAAACCTAGAGAAGGAATTGATTTTTTTCCTTTAATGGTTGATTTAGAAGAAAAATTATATGCAGCTGGAATTATTAAAGGTTCTCGCTGGATTAAACGTGAAGGCCGACCTAGTGATCAAGCAGTTCTAACTGGACGCATGATTGATAGAGCTATTAGACCTTTATTTAATCACGACGATAGACGTGATGTTCAAGTTATCTTAACTGTGCTTGCAGTTGATCAAGAAAATGATCATGACATTGTCTCTCTTATCGCTGCCTCAACTGTTTTATCAATGTCAGGAATTGACTGGAAAGGACCTATCGGTGGTATTAGAGTTGGTCTAGATAAAGATGATAACTTTCTCTTTAACCCAACATACAAACAGCAAGAAGATTGTAAATTAGATCTAATTATTGCTGGTGATAGTGATAAAGTAATCATGCTTGAAGGCAGTGGTCAAGAAATTCCTGAAGAAACAGTAAAAAAAGCCATTGAAGCCGGACAAGAAAAAATGAAAGAAGCTATTGATTTAATTGCTAAAATAAAAAATGAAGAAGGCCGTGAGAAAAAAGAATTACCTACTCCAATTAAAAGTGAAGAAGAAAAAAAAGCTGAACAAGAAAAAGAAGAACTTCTTAAGATTGGAGAAAAGTGGTTAAAAGACAATATCTCTAAAACTCTTTTTGATAAAAACCATCATAGTAAAAATGAAAGAAAAGCGGCTGTAAGAATTATTAAAGAAGAATTAGATAAACATTTGTTTTCTCTTGGCTACAATCAAGAAAAAAGAGCTTTTGTTTTAAAAAAGCTAGTTGACAAAATGGTAGAAGCAGAAGTAACTAGAGCTATTTTAGAAGAGAAAAAGCGTGTTGATGGCAGATCTTTAACTGAGATAAGAGACCTTAGCTCAGAAGTATCTCTTTTTGATCGGACTCATGGAAGCTCCCTATTTTCTCGTGGAGAAACTCAAATATTATCAATAGTCACTTTAGGTTCATCTGGTCTGGAACAATCTTTAGAAGGTGTAGAAGGAGAAAGCAAAAAAAGCTTTATGCACCACTATAATTTCCCTCCTTTTTCTGTTGGTGAAGCCGCTCCTTTAAGAGGAACCGGTAGAAGAGAAGTTGGTCATGGTGCTTTAGCAGAAAAAGCTCTAACAGCAGTTATGCCTAGTAAAAAAGACTTCCCCTACACCGTACGTGTAGTTAGTGAAACACTAGGCTCAAATGGTTCCTCTTCTATGGGCGCAACTTGTGCTTCCTCACTGGCATTAATGAACGCTGGAGTGCCAATTAAAAAAGCAGTCGCAGGAATTGCTATGGGATTATCTTCAAATGAAGATATGAGTAAATGGGAAGTATTAACTGACATTCAAGACTTAGAAGATGGTGAAGGTGGAGCTGATTTCAAAATTGCTGGAACTGATAGTGGTTTAACCGCTATTCAACTAGATACAAAAACATTGGGTATTAAAAAAGAAACTACTGAAAAAATATTAATTCAAGGTCGCCAAGCTTTAAATGAAGTATTAGAAAACATGAATAGCGCAATTGAAAAACCTAATGAAAAATTATCACAATACGCTCCTAAAATTGTCAGCTTCTCTGTTGACCCAGAAAAAATTGGTGCCATTATCGGCCCTGGAGGTAAAATTATCAATAAAATAATTGAAGAAACTGAGGTTGAAATTGATATTGAAGATGATGGACTAGTGATGGTTTGTGGTACAAATGAAGAAAAAGTAAAGGAAGCAATTGATAGAATCAAAGATATTGTAAGAGTTTTTGAAGCTGGTGAAATAATAGTTGGTAAGGTTGTAAGAATTCTTGATTTTGGTGCCTTTGTACAGTTAAATGCCAACCAAGATGGTCTAGTTCACGTTAGTGAAATGGCTCCATATCACGTTAGTCAACCAGGTGATCTTTTAGACATTGGTGATATAGTAACCGTTAAAATTAAAGAAATTGATGATCAAGGAAGAATTAATTTAACCATGAAGGATCTAAAAGAAAATGAAAAATTCTGGAAGGACAATAAAGGAAAAAGTGATTTCAATAAAAATAATAACTTCAGAAACAATCAAAAACCTAAGCGATCTTTTCGCTAAAAAAATTACTTGACTTTTTCAGTCTCATAAAATAATATAATTGTAAATAAATTAATTAGTAAAATATGTTAAAAATCAAATTGTCTAAAGTGGGTAAAACCAATCAAAAAGTTTTTCGTGTTATCGTTAGTGAAAAAGGACGTGATACTTTTGGTCGTCATCTAGATATTCTTGGCTCATATAATCCATATAGCAAAGAATTGAATATTAAAAAAGATAGAGTATTACATTGGCTATCTAAGGGAGCCCAAGCAACAGCAACTGTTAACAACCTCCTAGTAGGAGAAAAGATTGTTAGTAGTGAAAAAGTAAAAGCTTCAAAAAAAGGAGAGCCAAATAAAAAGAAACTAGCAAAAGAAGAAAAAAAGAAAGAAGAGTCTAAGAAAGAAGAAGAACCTAAAAAGGAAGAAGAGCCTAAAAAGGAAGAAGAGCCTAAAAAGGAAGAAGAGCCTAAAAAGGAAGAGGAGCCTAAAAAAGAAGAAGTAAAAGAAGAAGTAAAAGAAGAAGTTGACAAAAAGGCTTAAATTATTTATAATTTATTTAGTAAGTCTTAACATTAGTGTTAAGAAAAGATAATTAAAAAAATTCCTACAAATTAATCTAATTAATTTTTGGGAAAAAAGAAACTTTATGGCAGAAACAGACAAGCAATTTTTAGAGACAATTGTGAAAACTATTGTCGCTAATCCGAACGACGTTTCGGTAGAACGAACAGTTGATGAAATGGGGGTTTTATTAACTCTCAAAATTAACCCAGAAGACATGGGTTATGTTATTGGCCGAAAAGGTCAAACTGCTCAAGCAATCAGAACTTTACTGAAAATTGTAGGAGCAAAAAATAATTCACGCGTCAACTTAAAGATTCACGACCCAGAAGAGGGTAATCGAAGAAATCAAAATGAATCTACTTCAAAAAAAGAAGAATCATCTGATATCGATACCTCTGCGGTAGATGATCTAAAACTCTAAAATCCTTACAATAAGCAAAAAAGCCGTGTCAAAACACGGCTTTTTTGTTATAATTGAAATACAAAATATAATATTTTAATTATGACTTTTAAAATTCTATCTATATTTCCTGATATTTTTTCTTCATATACTAAGGAGGGGATAATAAAAAGAGCTATAGAAAAAAAACAAATCAAAATTCAAAGCTATAATCTAAGGGATTATACTACTGATAAACACAAAAAAGTTGATGATAGCCCATATGGTGGTGGACCTGGAATGCTCATGAAAATCGAACCTTTATATTTAGCCATAAAAGCGCTAAAGAAAAAAAAGAGTAATAAGAAAAAAAAGATTGTTTTACTTTCGGCTTCAGGAAAAAAATGGAATCAAAAACTGGCTAAGAAATATAGCAAACTAGATGAAGTGATTTTAATATGTGGACGCTACGAAGGAGTTGATAATCGAATAAAGCATTTTATTGATGAAGAGATCTCCATTGGCGACTATATATTAACTGGAGGCGAACTACCGGCTTTGGTTATGATTGATTCAGTTACTAGACTTTTACCAGGTGTTTTAGGTAATAAAGATAGTTCTCTAGAAGAATCACACAGCGATTATGGAATTTTAGAATATCCTCAATATACTCGACCAGCTGTTTTTACTGCTAACAGTAAAAACTACAAAGTTCCTAAAGTTTTACTAAGTGGAAACCATAAAGAAATTAAGAGCTGGAGAAAAAAGAAGATGAAGAAAAATAAAAAAGAGATGTAGATACATCTCTTTACTTTTTTCATTTTTCACCAAATAACCAAAGTTTAATGGGACCATAACCATTTTGGCGATAATACACCTTAAACTTTAAGTTAAATTTACGCTCATCCTTATAGAATCGCGTAATCACGGAGTAATCAGGAACTTGATAGACTAAATGTTCTTGATTTTCACGGTCTCTCATTCCACATTGCTCAACCAAAGCATTAAGCGTGGATAAATACTTAGCCATTTTCTCATTCGTATCTGAATCCAGAGGTTCTACAAACCATTCGATTTTTCTCTTTTTTTTCATAATTTAATTTTTTTGTAAAAGATCTATATTTAAAGCTTAATTTATTTAAATAAATTGTCAAGACTATTTCACTTGCCAACCTTTATTGGTTTTAAATAATTCTCCTGCAATAGCAAATCCAGCCGCCTGCGGATGACCACCACCACCTAGATATCTGGCTAATCTTGAAACATCAACACTGGGATCAGAACTACGCAAGTGTCCTTTTATCATCCCGGGAGCAGTTTCATGTAATAATAAAGTAGCTAACTTTAGCTAAATTACTTAAAAACCCTGCAATTGAACTTAAGGTTTCATTTATCTCATCTGAATCACTATTAATTGATTGCAAGTCTTTAAAAGTTAAAACCGAAAAAGCAAAATCATAATCAGGATGAACTTCTAATCTTTCCATTGCTAAACCCCAAAGCTTAAATGTAGCTATATTTTTATTACTATTTACATGTTTTATAATTTTGCTTAAATTAGCTCCTTTTTCTAATAAATGAGCTGAAGCCTTTAAAACTTTGGCTGTTGCATTGGGATAAAAAAAGTTGCCGGTATCAGTAATAATACCGGTTAAAATACTCTCGGAAAGATTTTTAGTAAATTTTATATTTAAAGCACACGATAAATCATAAATTATTTCAGTAGTTGAAGCAGCTTGAGGCTCTCTTATCTCTAAGTTTGCATAATCATCAACTTTAGGATGGTGATCAATTTCTACTATATAAGGATGATTATTTTGTCGTCTTTTTTTTATTTCTTGACTTAAATCAGTTCTTGCTAGCGATCCACAATCAACAATTATTAATAAATCAAAATTGCTTAAATCTTTAAAATCTTTTTTATTGTTACTTATTTGATAAAAATTAGGTAAATAATTAAAATTAAATGGAAGATTGCCAGAACAAAAAAATTCTCCTTTTTTATCAAATTGCTTAAGGATTTCTAAAATAGCACAACCAGAAGAAATGGCGTCACCATCGGGGCGAAGATGACCAACTACTAAAATTTTATTAGACTGGCTAATTTTTTGTTGTAAGACTTTAAACTTTCCTTTTAAATTCATAACTATATATAATAACTAAAATATAAAGAAAAATAAAGAGCAAAAAAACTATTTCAATTGAAATAGTTTTTAATAAATTATTTATTTAAAAAATTAATTTTTT
>PWHG01000020.1 GCA_003554785.1 Candidatus Falkowiibacteriota bacterium | reverse complement strand
TTAATTTAAGGTGTTTTTCAAACGCATTCAAGGTGGTTTTGGGTTTAAGATGATTTTGGGTTTAAGATGTTTTTAACAACAAGATTTAAAACTTTAAGGCGTTTTCAGAGAGCGTGAGTCTTAAAAAAACAGTAAAGGATATCGGTATAATAGGAATCTCAAGAATACTACTTTCTGTCGCAGGGATAATTTTAATTCCTTTTCTAACCAAAATCCTGGGTGAATATGAATATGGGTTATGGGTGCAGGTTGGAGCCACCATAGGTATCATGACACCTATAATCCGCTTGGGCTTACCCTATGCCTCCGTGCGCATATTCCCTTCTAAAGAAAATATAAAAGAGATAGGAAAAGATTTTTCTTCAATCACTTTTCTTGTTTTAATAACATCAATCTGTGCTTCCACATTGATATTTTTATTTCCTTCAATACTGGCAAATGCTATCTTTGAGGGTCGTATTATAATCGTTAAGATCCTTGCCGTATTCTTGTTCATCCGTGCAATGGATGAAGTGTTCATAACCGTATTTAGAGCATTCAGAGAGATGAAAACCTATGCCATTTTAGAAGTTACCACCAGATATTCCGAAATCGCTCTTGCAGTGTATTTGGTGATAATGGGTTATGGTTTGATCGGCGCGATACTAGCGATGGTATTTGTGCGAGGTTTATTGTTACTAGTTCTCATGATATTGATATCAAGGAAACTAAAATTCACCGTTCCTCAACTATCTAGAACCAAGGAATATCTTACTTTTGGAATACCACTCATACCTTCCGATCTTTCAGTATGGTTGGTTAGCACTAGTGATAGGTTATTGATCGGTTTCTTTTTGGGTGCAGCCTTTGTAGGTTACTATACCCCTGGTTATGTGTTAGGGATGGCAATACCTGCAATGTTTGGGAGTGTTCTCGTTTTTGTGTTAACCCCAGCCTTTTCAGAATATTACGAAAATGATGAAATGTCAACCATCTATGTGATAACAAGCTATTCGGTCAAGTTCTTTTTGATCATCTCTTCTCTTTATTTTGTAGGTGTATTATTCTTTGGAAGACATATTCTTGAAATATTTACAACCCCGGCCATAGCTGAAAATGGTTACGTAATAATAGTTTTTACAGCGGTCACGGGTTTCTTTATGGGTATTTACACGCTCTTTTCAAGATATATAATATTAAAAAATCGAACTAAGTTAATCGCTAGCTTTTGGATGATCGCAAGCTTCGTTAATATATCGGGAAATATTTTGTTGATTCCACGCATAGGTATAGTTGGTGCGGCAATCACTACCGTTATCTCTTATTTGATACTGCTTTTATTGGCCGTAAATTTCGCATTCAAAAATTTTGACATCACTATAAAACTAGATTACATTCCAAAATTGATTTTAACTTCTTTTATGACATGTGCATTCATCTTTTTTATTATTAATTATCTTACTTTCACACCCATATACATAGATATCTTTTTGGGCAGCGGATTTTATCTATTATCCGTTTTGATTTTAAAAATAATAAAAAAGGAAGAAATCGGGTTCCTTAAAAGTATGATCGGAAAATGAATTAAATATCTAATGTTTTTGATACTTAAGCAAGCACGTTTTTAAAAATTAAGACTATATCATCTCGATTTATAATAATTGGATTGTTTTTCAACCGTTCTCTGTTTACTCTACTTACAAAATCATCTAACTGTACGTTTTCACAAATGTTCCTTAAACATGGTTCCAAACCAATTTCGTTCATCTTTTGATTGAAGTGGTTTGATACCTCTACGGGAGAGGAACCCCCCATCAAAGAATACAATTCTGATATCGTCTTCCGATAGTAATCCTTACCTCTTTTTTCAATCAGTTTATCTATATTTTCCCCATTATACCTCAAAAACTCCTTCATCATTATCGCAACGGCATGCCCATGTGGTATACCGCATTTAGAGGTGATCACATAGGAACATGCATGAGGTGCTGTGGTCTTTGATATGTTGATAGCTTTCCCGGATAGATTAGCTCCCAGTAACATATTTTTCCTAGCCGCTAGATCATCGGGTTTTTCGTACACTCGAGATATGTTTTCAAGTATCAATCCGATGGATTTCTTTGCATATTCTTTAGATCTTTCTGTCGAGTTAATACTCCAGTATGATTCGATGCCCTGACATAGTGCATCCATGCCTGTACAGGCAGTTTGATACTTAGGTAAAGTAAATGTGAGTTCGGGGTCCAAAATCACATAATCGGGCAGTACATGCTCGTGTGCTACGGAATACTTCTTACCGCCCATATAAACTACTGCAAAATGAGTCGCCTCACTTCCAGTTCCAGCGGTTGTTGGAACAGCTAGAAGCGGTTTTCCTTTAAATTCAATTTTCTCTTCTTTTAAGATGTATTTCTCAGGTGGGTGTTTTTGAAAAGGGAAGATATTGATCAGCTTCGCCACATCGATGGCACTTCCTCCACCTACTGCTACTATCAAATCGTAATCTTCTTTGTTAAATAATTCAATCCCTTTCAATACTTCTTCATGTGTTGGATTAGGAGAGAAATCGTTAAAAGAATCTAATATAACTTCTTTACAAGATTCATTTATTTTTTCTTCAGCCCCGCTCAAAGAAAAGGATTTTTTTCCGTGTACTATGAAAACACGTTCGGCATTCAAACTTTCAGTAATAGACTTTATTTTCTCTAAACTTCCATTGTAAAAATATTCTTCAACCATTGAAATAACCCTCTAAGTACTTTTTAGCCTTCTTCAAATCCTTTTCATTATCTATTTCAATACAAAATTCATCACTGAATTTAAGACCTTTTAATTTAACTTCCCCATTAAGTAATAGATGATTCAAAGCGTTTTCGGCATACACACCTGTTTTACCCTTGGCCACAAACTCTTCGATAGATTCCATCCACCGTTTAAAATCACGGTTCTTAAGGTAATAGAACGGTTGAAAAAGGACTTCATCTTTAAGATAAACGCCTATCTCTTTAACAAAACCATCTTCTACAACGGCCTTAAAATCCTTTGTTGGAGATTTTTCATCAACGTTTATTAGTGCTTTGCTGTACTCTTTACCTTTGAGTATTCTTTCTAATATCTCTTTATCAAAAAATAAGTCTCCATGGATCAATAAAACATCTTCAGTTTTAATCAAGCCCTTTGCCAGATATAGCGAATAGATGTAATTCGTCGTATCGTAAATTGGGTTATGAACAAAATCAATATTCAAATTTTTTGAGATAT
>PWHG01000009.1 GCA_003554785.1 Candidatus Falkowiibacteriota bacterium | reverse complement strand
AACAACCCGGGAACTGGCGGAGCGCGCAGGCATCTCCCGCGACCTGCTGTATCGCATCGAAAACGGAGACCCCCGGGTATCGTTGGGAGCAGCGTTTGAAGCGGCGGCCATTGTCGGGGTACCCCTGTTTGCACCAGACGCCGCATCGCTGGACGTCCACAGCCGGCACGCAGCGGAAAAGCTGACACTCCTGCCCAAAGCCGTGCGCAAACGGCAGACGGATGTAAAAGATGACTTCTAACACCACGGGAAAACAAGCACCCACTGAAGCCTATGTCTGGACATGGCTGCCGGGAAAGAGTCACCCGGTTGTGGCCGGACGCCTGTCGACTGCCGAAAGCGGCTATCGGTTCAACTACGGCAGGCGTTACCTGGAGCGGGATGATGCCATTCCGCTTTATCTTCCGGAGCTCCCGCTTCAGCCCGGACTGCTGCCGCTTCTTCCCGGCCTTTTCATTCCCGGTTGCCTGCGGGATGCTTCACCGGATGCCTGGGGGCGCCGCGTGATCATCAACCGCTTATTGGGGGACGGCAGCCCCCATACAGACACCACGGTGCTCGATGAATTGACCTATATGCTGACATCTGGTTCAGACCGGGTTGGCGCTATTGATTTTCAGGCATCACCGGACGAATACGTCCCCCGCCTGGCCGAACAGGCGAGCCTGGAACAATTGATTGAAGCAGCGGATCTCGTGGAAAAAGGCCGTGCCCTGCCGCCAGGTCTGGCCCAGGCGATGCTGCATGGCACATCGCTTGGCGGCGCCCGCCCCAAGGCCTTGATTGAGGATCGAAACAAGAAATACGTGGCAAAATTTTCCAGCAGCAACGATCTTTACGCTGTCATAAAGGCAGAATTCATAGCCATGCGCCTAGGCGCCCGGATAGGACTTGATGTGGCCCGGGTCAAACGGGTTACGGCCGCCGGCAAGGACGTATTGCTGGTTGAACGCTTTGACCGTCAAAAGGCCCCCGGCGGCTGGCAGCGAAGGGCCGTGGTTTCGGCATTGACCTTGCTGGCACTCGACGAGATGATGGCCCGGTATGCCAGCTATGAACATCTGGCGGAAATCATCCGTCACCGGTTTGCGGCACCGCAAAATACATTGCGGGAGCTGTTTGGCAGGCTTTTGTTCAACGTGCTGTGCGGCAACACGGATGATCATGCACGCAACCATGCCGCGTTCTGGGACGGAAGCCATCTTGCCCTTACACCGGCCTACGACATCTGCCCCCAGGCCCGCACAGGCAACGAAGCCTCCCAGGCCATGCTGATTGCCGGCGGCAACCGTGCCAGCCGGGTTGACGCCTGCATCTTGGCCGCCCCGCAGTTTCTTTTATCTGAAACCGAGGCCCGCGCCATTGTCGACCAGCAGATCCAAGGCATTCACCAGCATTGGGAACCGGTCTGCGACGAAGCTGAATTGTCGCCGGCGGACAGGAATCTGCTCTGGCGGCGGCAGTTTTTAAATCCCTATGCATTAGGCGCTTAGATTGTGCCCGAACCAATGTCCGGGCGACTGACTACCGGGGCAATGTGGGTCAGGGGCGGGCCAGGCCAACACGTTGCATTGAATCGATTTAAACCCCAAAACATGTGTTTTCGGAGGTCTATGCGCTTTGGCCCGGCCCCGTTCCGTTAACGGCTTTTGTTGAATCATTTTTTATAAGCTGGTTTTAAGCCTTTAAACATAGGGTAATGCACTACATTCAGGGTCTTTAACGCAGCATCTTCTTTGTCGGCTGTCGCGGCTATAATTGCATCCGCGAGACCGACACCGTGAGATTTGCCAAAATCCCTTTTGTATAATCCACCGGCTTTTGCAATCTCGGAGTCGATCCCAACAATGCGGAAAAGAGAGACAAAATTGTCTAATACGGATAATTCATCGTCGCCTTTCACACCTGCGTACAATTCAGCAACAACGATTGGAGACAGGATCATTCGGGAGGAAAATTCATCGATAAAAGCAATCGCTTTATCGCTGCCGCGCAAAAAATCAACCAACACATCGGTATCTGTCAGTATCGCTTTCGACATGCCGGTTACCTGTCCCATTCAGAACGCATTGCCCTGAAATCAGGAAGGTCATCGCGATTTTTCCAGATTCCGGCCGCTTCTTTCAATACCGTTTGTTTTTGGTTTTGATCCGACTGATCAATAAGGCGATCGATCGCCTCGCGAATGATTTCACTCTGCTTTTTTCCCGTATTTTTTGCAATTATAGATAGTTTTAAGCGATGCCGTTCAGTAAGGTAAACTTGCGTTCGTATCATAGCCCACCTCGGAAATTAATGTATACATCATACATATACATCATGTAGCTGTTTTGTCAAGACAAACGGCTTGGGCCGCCTCCTTGCTTAACGCCTCGATGGGCAGGCCCACCATAGCCGCTGAATCAGCCTGCCGCCTGCTGTATTTCTAAGACATACTGCTCGACCTCATCAAGTCCGGAAATCAGATGGCTGCAGATTCGCTGCGCATCCAGAACGTCATAATCATGGGCAAGAAGATTTCTGAAACCGGCGATTTTGGCAAAGGAATAAGCGAATTCAGGATCAATGACGCGATTGGCGCCGAGGATATCAAAAGCCTCGGCATAGGTTTGCGGCGGGCGTAATGACTTGTGCTTTATAACCAGAACAGCCAGGGAAATACAGGAGTCCGCGATCAAATAAAGATAATGAAGCAATGCCCCGCGGTAGATAAGATCGGTGGAAAACCGCTCCAGACAATCATCCTGAATACCCCGTACCAGGCGGACATATTCAAGGATGCGGCCTGCTTTCTGGTCAATACGTTCCTTTATCATGCAAAGATCCTGTCCCGGCGCTCTTTGAAATCAATGGCGGCATGCAGCGTTTTCTGTTCGAACAGCACCCTGGCGTCCGGATCAACATCATAAATCAACCGGCCATTGATCATCAATTCATAAAGAAGCATGCAATTATCACATGTATTTAAAATCACGACATCGATATCGTTCCGTTTTATCGCCCTCGATATTTCGGTATAAAGCGTCAGTTTATGGTCCAGCGTAATCGCTGAAGCCTCTTTATCCAGGTATACGGCGAGATCCAGGTCGCTTTGGGCATGCTGCAATGCCGTGCCGGTGGAACCAAACAAATAGGCAAAAAGCACGCGGGGTTGAAAATCAGAAAAAATACAGGCAAGTTTTTCAATCATAAATGATGCCACTCGCAATTCGATGTTGAGATGGCAAAGAAACACACCAAAATATCTTT
>PWHG01000021.1 GCA_003554785.1 Candidatus Falkowiibacteriota bacterium | reverse complement strand
GGAGACGGAAAATTCGCAAAACAGAAAAACAGATTTTATACCAGCAGAACAGATAAGGACGGTAAAATTATGAGCGGAACAATGAGGTATATACCGGCAACAACCCGGGCCGGGTTCATGCCTAATAAAATCTACCACCCCATTAAAGAAGACGGATTAGGGAGGATGAGATTTTTACTGGGAAATCTGTATCGAACTCTGAAATTCTATGCAGCTGATCTTACAGGAATCCGTCAAACATGAAGTATTTACCCCTGCTTTTAAAGATCGAAACCCACAAACATATGAAAATACTAATTTACAGTTAGTTTTTATTTTCATAAAATATTGAATACCTGAAAGATATAAATTAATAAGCGAGAAGATGGTTCAACTTAAATCAGGTTTTTTAATTATCAAGTTTAAATAAATGTGAATTTAGGCATAATAGGACAACGAAAATATAGAGCAATAAAGGCAGTTGGTTAATATTTGAAAGATTGTTGTGAGAGCGAAATGCCCGGTTTTATTTAGCCTTCTGATTCATCCTATCTAAAGCTGATTCCGGGATGAAATATTTAGATATGGGGTCGATAAAGTTGGATTGCACTCCTGTTTAACAGCTTTTAAATTTTAACCATCATCCGCAGTAGGTTCGCACTGAAGAAATACAATTTCATAAGGAAATTATTTTTTGGGATGATCCTAAACAATTAAAAGCATGATAAATTTTACTTCGCATGTTCTCAGTTATTATCCCACTTTACAATAAAGAAAGGCATATTCAAGAAACCATTGATACGGTATTAAATCAGTCGTTCGATGAATTTGAAATTATCGTCATGGATGATGGCTCTACGGATCAAAGCCTGAACATTGTTCGCAATATTGCTAGTGATAAACTCCGCGTTTACAGCCAAAAAAATCAAGGCGTTTCAGTTGCGCGAAATAATGGGGCCAAAAAAGCCAATTACGACCACCTGGTATTTTTAGACGCAGATGATGGATTAATGCCTGCTTATTTATCCGAGATCTCAACATTAATAGCAGAATTTCCTCAAGCCGGCATTTATGCAACAAATTTTTATAGTTATAAATCGAAGTTTGATGTACTGAAAGAAAGGCCTGTCCCTTTCATGCCGCAGAAAGAAATTGTGGACAACTATTTCTCTTTGAGACTTGAAAAAGGGCCTTTACTGGCATCCGTATCTGTCATAACAAGAGAAGCTTTTTTTAAAGCAGGGGGATATCCCAAAGGAGTGGTGAATGGTGAAGACACCTATTTTTTGTCAAAAATACTTTTAACTGAAAAAGTCTGTTTTTTGAATAAGGCCCTCTATTTTCATACATATGACAGTGATAACCGGGCCTCGGCAAAATACAGACCGGCCAAAACGGATGTTTCTCTACTCGATTGCCTGGGCTCAGGCGTATATAAAGCAGATGAATTTATAATCCAATATTCACTTGGACAGGTGAAAAATCTTATTAAAAGTGGTTTTACAGATGAAGCTATGAAACACTTAGAATCAATAAAAAGGGTTACTCCTGATCATCTTGCTGAATGTGTAGCGGAAAGAGAAGTTGAGATCAGGAGGTTAAAAAGATGGCCTTACTGGTATCATAGAGGAAGAAAAATTACCTCGAAAAATTTAGTCTATATGAAAGACATCTTAAAATATAAACTAAATATTCCGGTTGATGCTTTCCGGTATAATTAATCACTTTCAACCAACTTAGGCGGCATTTTTCGCGGAATACATAAATCTATAAACTTCTGTGGCTTTTGATAAACGTAAACAAGAACTCAATAATCAATATCTAAAAATTGCCCTCTGCTACCAGAAGTTGGGATTCGAATTTAACTCCATATAATTTTCTATGTCAGACCATAAAGATAATCGCATATTAGTTTATAACGATTCATTTTTCAATACAAGCGAAACCTTTATCTATTATCAGGTTCAAAGTTTATCTGAAAGGTACGACGTAGATCTGTTGGGTTTAAAATTTGTAAACCCTCATGGATATGAAATAGACTCTTTTAGAAAGCATGAAATAAGCCTTCCGAAAAATATCTTCCAAAAAGCTATAAGTAAAGCATATAGGGAAATATATGATAGTCCACTGAATCTTACCCTCCGTTCCTACTTTCGGCTTAGAAAGCTATTTAAAAAAACCAGTTTTTCAGCAATTCATGCCCATTTTGGATATAATGGGTTGAATATTCTGAAGCATGCAAAAAAATACCGGGTACCGCTCGTAGTGACGTTTCACGGTTATGATGCTTCGATGATGCTTTCTGATGAGACCTACAAAAACAGGTTACCTGAACTGTTTGACTACGCCTCATCAATTATTTTGGTAAGCAGACATATGATAAAAAATTTAAATCTTGAGAGATGGCTCAACAAAGTGAAAATAATTCCCTGTTCGGTAGATCCTGATGGGTTTGAGGTCCGGGAAGAAAATAGTTCAAATGTTATTAGAATACTCCACTCAGGCCGCCTGGTAGATAAAAAGGGCGTGCCGGATCTGATAAGGGTTTTTAAAAATTTGCAAGAGAATTATGATAATATTGAACTACATATTGTCGGAGATGGCAGACAGCTTGAAAGCTGTAAACAATTAGTTCAAAAGTTTAAGCTGGAAAAAAGGGTGACATTTTATGGAGCTGTTTCTCACGATAAAGTAAAGCAGATTTTAAGTACATCAGATATTTTTGTACTGAACAGCCGGGTGGGAGACGATGGGGACATGGAAGGCACACCCGTAACCATTCTGGAAGCAATGTGTTCAAAAGTACCGGTAATTTCGACCAGGCACGCAGGAATTCCGGACGTTATTGAGGATGGAGTGAACGGGTTATTGGTAGACGAGAGAGACAATGAAGGGCTGGAAGATGCCCTGCGTACGTTTATTGAAAATCCGAAAATGCGGCGAAACTGTGCAAAAAAGGCCCGGAATACTGTGCTGGAAGAGTATACTGTGGATCGAATGAAGGAAAAGCTGGAACAGGTGTTTCAGTTTGACTAACAAATTTTTTTGTCTTGTAACGAGAGTCAAAGTATTAATTACTATGTAACTTAGTTGTGTTCTCATAACAGATCAAAACTTCAACAATAGACAACCCGCCGGGTGGATACGTTGCACTTATCACTTGAACACAGCTTTTTTAATAAAATTAAACGGCTTTAAAACAGTATTGCCAATTTTCATAGATTTTGAATTTTTGTACTTATTCAATTCATCATTCAACTCATTTATATATTGCTCTTTGTGATAAATAACAGTGGTGATATGATCTTTAAATACT
>PWHG01000069.1 GCA_003554785.1 Candidatus Falkowiibacteriota bacterium | reverse complement strand
TAAATTTTTATAAGTTATGAAAAAAGAAATTAAAACTCTAATTTTATTTTTAGCAGTATTTTTAGTTTTTTATTTTGTGCCTCTTGATATACCAGTTTTAGGTACATCTTTTTTAGCTGGCCTGGTTATGTTAAATGAATACGCCAGAGATCATGTTTTAACTTGTCTTTTGCCAGCCTTTTTTATTGCTGGAGCAATTGCAGTATTTATTAAAAAAGAATTTATTTTAAAGTATCTAGGAAATCAGGCAAAAAAATATGTTTCATATTCAATTGCTTCTGTTTCTGGGATTCTTTTGGCAGTTTGTTCATGTACAATTTTGCCTTTATTTGCCGGAATTTCCAAAAGAGGAGCGGGCTTGGGTCCGGCAATTACCTTTTTATTTTCTGGTCCGGCAATTAATATAGCGGCAATATTTTTAACTATGTCAGTGCTTGGCTTTGAAATAGGTTTGGCGAGAATAATTTTAGCTATAATAATGGCAGTTTTAGTTGGTTTATCAATGCAATTTATTTTTAAAGAAAAGACAAAAAATAATGAAAATTTAAGTGTTAATGAAGGTAAAAAAGATGATAATTATAATTCAAAACATATTATTTTTTTCATGTTAAGCATGTTAGCCGTCTTAGTGGTCTCTGGTTTATCAATTAATGCAGGAATTAAATATTTATTAATACTGTTTTTTGTTGCTTTAGTTGTTTTTATAGCTAGTTATTTCTTTAAAAAATCTACCAATAAAGAATGGATAAGTGAAACCTGGAAGTTTGCTAAATTATTACTACCTTTACTGTTGATCGGTGTTTTTATTGCCGGTTTTATTATGCCACTATTACCCGAGGAGTTAATAACTCAAATAGTTGGCAATAATACTGTTTTTGGTAATTTGATAGCGGCTCTTTTTGGGGTTTTTATGTACTTTTCTACCCTAACTGAGGTTCCTATAATTCAAGCTTTAATGGCTAAAGGAATGAATCAAGGACCAGCTCTAACCTTGCTTTTAGCTGGGCCCTCACTTAGTTTACCTAATTTATTAGTTATTAGAAGGGTGTTGGGAAATAAAAAAACTTTAGTGTATATGTTGCTTGTGGTTTTTTACTCAGTAATTGGTGGTTTAATTTTTGGATCAATTATTTAATATGAAAAAATTTTTTTTGTTAATTTTAATATTTATATTGCCAATAATTTTTTTGACAGCTTGCAGTCAGGTAAACAATGATCAAAAAGAAACAGTTGAAAATGTAGAAAAAATTGAGATTGTTTATTTTTATTCAAATCAACGTTGTGTTTTTTGTAAAAATATGGAGAAGTTTCTAGAAAATGCTTATGAGAAAATTAAAAGAGATAAACTGCAATTAAAAAAAATTAATTATGATGATAAGGAGAATAAAGAGTTAGTTGAGAAATTTTCAGCTAGAAATCTAGGTTTATATTTTAATATAATTAGTGATAATGAAAATATAATTAAAGAAGATGTTTCGGTTTGGAGATATTTAAATGATCAAGATGAGTTTACTGATTATTTAGAAAAAAAGACAAAACAGTGGTTAGATAATTAATTTTATTATGGAGATATTTTATAGTTTTTTAAATAATTATAATTGGCCGATTTTATCAGTTTTTGTTTTAGGAATTTTAATGTCAATTAGCCCATGTCCGCTGACAACTAATATTACTGCGGTTGCTTATATATCGAAAAAAATAAAGAATTCTAAACATGTTCTTTTTTCTGGATTATTTTATACCCTAGGTAGAGCAATTACTTATATACTGCTTTCTTTAATAATTTATTTTGGTTTTTCCGCTTTTAGTTTATCAAGTATTTTTTTAAAGTGGGTTAATATAGTTTTAGGGCCACTTCTGATCATTATTGCTTTGTTTATGTTGGGGTTTATAAAAACAAGATTGAGTTTTATAAAGTCAAACAATTGGTTCTTTAAATGGCAAAAATATTTAGGTCAAAAAGGTTATTTAGGTTCACTTATTTTAGGAGTATTGTTTGCTTTAGCCTTTTGTCCTTATAGTGGAGTTTTATTTTTCGGCATCCTTGTGCCACTTGTACTTCAGTCAGGCAGTCCTTTACTTTTACCGCTTTTCTTTTCCATCGGAAGTGCTTTACCAGTTATTGTTTTTGCTTTAATTATTGCCTTTAGTTTTAAGTTATTAGCTAAAACTTTTAGGATTACTCAAAAACTTGAAAAAATTGTTCGCTATATCGTAGCTTTTATTTTTATTCTCAGTGGCCTTTATTATAGTCAATATTTAATAAAATATTTAATTAATTAAAAATTTATGTTGAAAAAAAGATTATTTATAGCAGTAATTGCTATCATTTCTATTTTTGTGGTTAATTTAAGCCCCTTGTTAGCCAATGACAATCAATTAGAGATGGATAACCAAGAACCGTGTATTCATTTATTTTACAAACAAGACTGTCCGCAGTGTTTAAGTATAAATGAGTATTTAGATGAAATTGAAGATGATTATTCAGTAAACATTGAAAAATACAATGTTGATGAAGTAGAAAATGAAGAAACCTATGAGCTTTTCAAAGATAAGTATAGTTTAGTCAGTGGGGCTTATCCAATTTTATTTATTGGTGATAACTATTTAGTTGGTGATAGTGCTATTGAAGAAAATTTAGAAAATCAAATCATTAATTGTTATGACAAGGATTGTATTTGTCCGCTGATGAAAATAAAAGGGACAACCTCTTCTATGCCGCAATCTAGAGAGATTACTCCTGAGGATCCTAGTGTTGTAAATTTACCAATTGTAGGTGAAATTAATTTCTCAGCCACTCCAATTGCAATCACTACAGGAATTATTGCTTTTATTGATGGCTTTAATCCATGTTCCCTGTGGCTTATAACCTTTCTGTTAGGAATTGTCATCTATACTCGCTCAAAGAAAAAAATATTTATCGTTGGTGGAACCTTTCTGTTAGTTACTGGAACTGCTTATGCTGCATTTATGGCCGGACTACTTAATGTCTTTACTTATGTTGGTTATTTAAACTGGATTCAAATAGTAGTAGCGATGATGGCTTTTATATTTGCGGCTGTTAATATAAAAGATTATTTCTGGTATAAAAAGGGTATATCTTTTACTATACCAGATAAATTTACACCCAAGATATTTAAAAATGTCAGAGGTATAATGAAAAGCGATAAGTCTACCTGGCAAGTGGTAGTTGGTACAACCATACTGGCTTTAGGAGTGGTTTTAGTAGAGTTACCTTGTACAGCTGGCTTTCCTCTTATTTGGACAAATATCTTAGCTCAAAGCCAAATTCAAGGCATGGCTTTTTTTAGTCTTTTAATTTTATATGTATCAATTTATCTATTGATAGAAATTATAATCCTATTAACTGCTATTTTCACCTTAAAATCTAGTCGTTTTGAAGAAAAGCATGGTAGAATTCTAAAATTAATTGGTGGTGTAATTATGTTAGCCTTAGGTTTGGTTATGTTAATTGATCCTAATTTAATGCATAATATAGGTGGAACTATTTTAATCTTTGCTTCTGCGATTGTTCTTTCTTTTGTAGTGATATTTATTCACAGAAAACTGTTGCCTAAATATGGAGTAAAAATTGGTACAGAAAAAGAAATTATAGAAAAAGCCACAAAAGATGACGGTCAAGAAGAAGATAATAATAATGAAAATAATAATTTAAATTAAAAAATATGGAAAAAGATTTACCAAAAAAATTATATTACAACCAAGATTATTCTTGGGTCAAAATTGAAGACGACATAGCTACTTTGGGAATAGTTAAGCCAGCCGCTGACAAGGTTAAAGAGTTTGTTTTCATTAAATTACCTGAAGTTGGAAAAACTATCAAAAAAGGCGATGTCTACGCCTCGCTGGAGGCAGTTAAATGGACCGGTCATCTATCAAGTCCACTATCGGGTAAAGTTGAGTCAGTAAATGAAGAAGTTTTTGATGAACCCAGTATTATAAACGAAGATGCTTATGAGAAGGGTTGGATTGCTAAAATTAAAATTAGCAATCCAGGAGAAAAAAATGAACTACTGAGCGCAAAGGAGGTTCAACCATGGCTTGAAGAAGAAGTAGAAAATAATTAATTAATATATTTAAAAATAATAATAATAAATTTATGTTTAAAAAAAATTATCTATTATCAATTATAATTGTTTTGTCAGTTTTTCTAATTTCAGCTTGTGCTTCACCAAGTGAAACTGAAATAAACAATCAAAATCTAGGTCAAGGCAGTATTGATGAAACCAGCTCTTCTCAACTGGGAGAGAGTAGACCAGACGCTAAAACTACTCTGTATTTCTTCTGGGGTGATGGATGTCCACATTGTGAAGTGGAAAGAGAATTTTTAGAAGAAATGCAAGATAAATACTCAGACCTTGAGATAAAGATGTATGAAACTTGGAAAGACAGAGACAATGCTCAAATACTACAAGAAATGGCTGAGGCATATGGAGCAAGAGCATCAGGAGTGCCAATGACTTTTATTGGTGACTTTGATCCAACAATTGGTTTTTCAGCTCAAATGGAAGATGAACTAGAGGAAAAAATAGAATTTTGTTTAGAAGAAGAATGTCCTGATCCAGGAAATAAAATCAAAAATTAAAAATATGAAAGTAGTAATAATTGGTGGCGGTACTGCTGGCAGTGAAGTTGCTTGGCAGTTACGCAAAGAAAACAAGGAAGCAGAAATAATTATCCTAGAAAAAGGAGGCCATACTCAATATTCTCCCTGTGCTTTGCCTTATCTAGTTAGCGGTAAGATTAAAAAGGCAGAGGATATTTTACTATTTGATGAAAAATATTATCAATATAATAAAATAGATTTGCGTCTAAATTCAGAAGTAGTTGATATAGATGAAAAAAATAAAGTAGTTGAGTATATAAAAGATGGTCAGAGAAAAAAATTAGATTATAGTTATTTAGTTTTAGCCAGTGGTTTAAAGTTTGAAAAACCGGATATTAAAGGTTTAGATGAGCATAAATTTTTTAGATTAAAAAATATTAATGATGCTTTGAGTATAAAAAAACAAGTTAAAGGAAAAGAAAGGGCAGTTATTGTTGGGGCTGGTTATGTGGGAGTAGAGTTAGCTGAAGCTTTAAATAAACTAGGGCTAAAGGTCAGTTTAGTAGAAGCAAAACCAGAAATACTAGCAGACAGCTATGATAAAAAAATTAGTCAAAAAATAAAAGAAAAAATGATAGAAAACGGAGTTGAGGTTTTAGAAGGAATTGAAATAAAAGAAATTAAAAACTCTACATTAATTAGCCAAGATAATAAAAATAGCTTTGATCATTTATTTTTAGCCTGTGGTTTTAAAGTTGATTTAAGTTTAGCGAAAAAGGCAAATTTAAAATGCAAACAAGGAGTTGTGGTGAATGACTATAATCAAAGTAGCGATAATAATATTTTTGCGCTTGGTGATATAGTTGAGTCAATTAATTTTTATGACAATCAAAAAACCTTAAGTCAATTAGCGACTACAGCAGTTTCACAAGCCAGGGTGGTCAGTAATAATATTCTTAAAAAATCTAGCAAAAGAGAGAAAGTATTAAATACCAGTGTATCAAAATTTGGTGATTTAATATTTGGATCTTGTGGTTTAACAAATAAATATTGCCAGGACAAACAAACACAAACAGCAAGTGCTTTTTATACGGGCAAAGATAAAGCTAGCTACTATCCAGAAAGTAAGGATTTTTATGTTTATTTAATAGCTGACTTAAAAGGAAAAATATTGGGTTGTCAAATGGCTGGCTACAGCGATGTGGCTGGAAATTTAAATATGGTATCTTTGGCTATAAAAAATCAATTAAAACTTGAAGAATTTATAAAATCAGAAACTTGTTATAATCCAGCTGTTTCTGAAATCTTTGACCCGGTGATTGTTGCTGCTGAACTTTGTTTAAAAAAACTAAAAATAAAAAATGAAAAATAATTATTTAAAAATTAAAAAATTTAATAAAAATAATTATTTAAAAACCCTCCGCTTGTTAGAAAATAAAAAGGTAAACACAGTTTGTTTGTCAGGCAATTGTCCTAATCGCTATGAATGTTTTTCTAAATCAACCGCTACCTTTATGATTTTAGGAGATATTTGTACTCGCAATTGTAAATATTGTAATATAGAAAACAAAAAACCCGAAATAGTTAATAAAAATGAGGCTGAAAATATTTCCCAAGTTGTTGATAAACTAAATTTAGATTATGTGGTAATTACCAGCGTCACTCGAGATGATCTAGAAGATGGTGGTGCTGATCAATTTCAACTAACTGTAGAAAAAATTAGAGAAAAAAGAAAAAGTTGCAAAATTGAATTATTAATTCCTGATTTTGGTGGCAACAATTTAGCTTTAGAAAAAACTGTTAATTTAAAGCCATATGTATTAAATCACAATATAGAAACTGTTGATGAATTATTTCCAAAACTAAGACCAGAAGGTAATTATTTAAGATCCCTTAGCTTATTAAAAAAAGCTAAAGAATTAAATAATCAAATAAAAACGAAATCAGGCATAATGCTTGGACTAGGGGAAACTAAAAAACAAGTTTTAGACACCCTTAAAGATTTAAAAAAATCAAAAGTTGAGATTTTAACTATTGGTCAATATTTAGCTCCAAGTCCTAAACATGCAAAGGTTGAAAAATATTATACTAATAAAGAGTTTTTAGTTTATAAAAATTTAGCTTATAAAATGGGATTTAAGCATGTTCAAGCTGGTTTTTATGTTAGGAGCTCATATAAAGCTAAAACATATGAATAATTGGCGCTTAATTAAAAACTTAGAGTTAAGAGGAGCTAAACAAATGGCAATTGATGAGTCAATGTTAATTGCTAGAAGTAAAAATTTAGCACCTAACACTCTTCGCTTTTTTACCTGGAAACCAAGTGCAATAACTGTTGGTTTTTTTCAAGATTTAAAACAAGAAATTAATGAAAAAAAAGCAGAAGAGTTGGGAGTAGAGATTGTTAGGCGCTATACCGGAGGGGGGGCGGTTTTTCATGAAGATGAACTAACTTATTCTTTGGTAATAAAAGAAAAAGATTTACCTTCTAGTATTGAAGAATCATATAAACATCTGTGTCATGGAGTGGTTCTTGGTTTAGAAAAATTAGGTCTAAAGGCTAGCTTTAAACCAATAAATGATATTTTAGTAAATGATAAAAAAATATCAGGTAACGGGCAAACTAGAAAGTATGGAGTCATACTTCAACATGGAACTATTTTGTTGTCAGTTGATGTAGAAAAGATGTTTTCAATTCTAAAAGTATCAAATGAGAAACTGAAAGGTAAATTAATTAAAAATGTTAAAGAAAGAGTAACTTCGCTTAAAAATGAACTTCCGCAAAGATTTACGGACATAAATTATTTACAAGAAATTTTTGCCCAAGGATTTTCTAAAGCTTTAAATGCAAATTTTAAAACTTCTGATTTAATAAAAGAAGAAAAAGAAATGATAGATGAGCTATATTTAAATAAATATTTAACAAAAGATTGGAACTATAAACAAAAATATGAGAAAAATTGATTATAAAGTTGAACAAGGAAAGCTATTGAGAATTAAAATTAAAGAAAAAAATGGAATTATAGAGGATATTAAAATTAGAGGTGATTTTTTTATTTATCCTGAAACTGGACTTTTTTCAATTGAGAAATTTTTAATTAATAAAAAAATTGATAACTTCAAAGAAGGTTTAGCTAAACACCTGCAAAAGGAATCAATCAAGGTAATTGGTTTTAGTCCCGATGATTTACAATTAGCGATTAATATAAAAAAATAATAAAAAAGTTCAGGTAGATATTAGATTAAATAATTTTTTATTTTATCTATTAACATTTGTTTAAAATTTTTCATGTGTCTAGCTTGACTAACTGGTAGAAAATTTCGAATTTCATTATTAAAATTAATTTTATTATTTTCTAGTAAAAAAATGACTTTCTTCAGATTTTCTTTATTTTTTACTGATGAGTAATTAGCAGAAAGCAAAAAATAGTAATCAAAAAAATCACGTGGTTTTTTTCTATTAAACAGAGCCTTAATTTTTTCTTCTATTAAATATTTTGTAGGTAAATGAATTAGAGTATAGGCAGGGATAAAATTATTATGAATCATTTCCCTTGTGCCTTTTATTTTTTTTCTCTTTCTTAAAGATATTTCTATTTGAATTTTAGTGCTTCTTTTTTCTATTTTTAAAAGTATGTTTGCCAAATAACCACCACTAGTTTTTTTGCTTTCTTCAATATCAACTATTAATCCATTTTTCTCTAAATTCGTTAAAGTGTTAGTAATGAGTTTTTCAATTTCATTGTATTTAATATTAAAGCCCGTGAAGTCTAAATCTTCAGAAAAACGGGGGCTTTGAAAAACAATTCGCAGGGCAGTTCCACCTTTAAATAACAGTTTTTCAGAACCAGGTTCTTGATATAGGTATGACAAAAATAAATGCTGGCAATATTCTCGTATAATATTATCAAGACTGGTTTGAAATTGATTAGTATATTTTTCGAGGCTTTTTATATTCAACATAAATTTTATCTATTAAATCTTTTAATGACTTTCTTTTATAAATTGATATATATGAGATTAATTTCTTTTTATTAATATTTTTTAAATTTAATCTATCGTTTAAAGAGATTAGATTTAAATCAACAAAATATAAATAATCAGATAAAGCTTTTTCAGCTTCAGCTATAAAAATTTTTTCTCCGTGAAAGTCCTTTAGCTCATAACCAGTAAAAACTTGTTTTTTTATTTTTTTATAACTAAAAATACCAATTTCAGATTCAAATTCTCTTGTAGCCTTTGGGCTAACTGAGGTAATACTATAAACTGTTTCTGGAATAATATTATAAAAAGATAAAGCTGATTCTAGGGAGATATATGAAGGCCTATATAATCTATTAGCAATTTTATATAATGAAGGCTGATCATCCTTTAATATATAAAAACCGTTGCGCAATTTAATAAAAACATCATTTTTTACATTATTAGTTAAAAAAACAGATGCAGTATTTTTTGAAACACCAAAAATATCTTGAAACTCTCTTGGCGAAAACATCAAAATGTTTAATGATTTTAATTTTTTTATTACTTTAAGACGATTTAGTTTTTTTATCATATTATAAAAAAAATGAATTAAACTATTAATAGTATACTTCTTTAAAAAATATTTGTAAAGAGTATTATTTAATTTAAGTGGATTATTTATTTAAAAAAATGTTATAATAATAGTAAATAAGATTTAAAATATGAAAAAAAGAAAAAAAGTTGGTTTAGCTTTAGGTAGTGGTGGTTTTCGTGGTTTTGCTCATATAGGAGTATTAAAAGTGCTTCGTGAAAATGATATAAAAATAGACTATATTTCTGGATCCTCTATTGGTTCTTTAATTGCTGCATATTATAGTTTAAACAAGGAGGTTGATACATTGTTGGATAAAGTTAATTCTCTAGGAAAAAGAAAT
Source organism: Candidatus Falkowiibacteriota bacterium (assembly GCA_003554785.1). Lineage (GTDB taxonomy): Bacteria > Patescibacteriota > Patescibacteriia > Patescibacteriales > UBA12465 > PWHG01. The sequence goes on along the minus strand of PWHG01000069.1, from coordinate 38,702 downwards.
ATTTTTCAATTTATAGATAAAAGTTCATATAAAGGAATTTTGAGTCAAAATAAAATTTCTAAACATTTAGAACCAATTTTCGGTCAAGCAAAGTTTTCTGACTGTAAAATTCCTTTGCAAATAGTTAGTACTAATTTAAAAAATGGAGAGACAATGGTTTTTAAAAGTGGTTCAATAAAATTAGCAGTTCAAGCTAGCTGTGCAGTGCCTTTGATATTTAATTCAATAAAACATAAAAATAAGATTTTAGTTGATGGAGCCCTTGTTGAACCTTTGCCTATAAATATTTTAAAAACTGCAGGAGCTGATGTTGTAATTGCCTCCAATATATATCACAAACATGAATTTAATGATAAAAGATTTAACTTAGCCCATATTGCTCTTCGTTCAGTTAGAATATTACTTTATAATTATACTCAACAAAAAGCTAAAGATGCTGATATACATATCAATCCTGATGTTTCCAAACAAGTTATAGAAGCCGGACTAAAGGCAGTATTTTCAAAAAAATTAGCCCTGGAGGCAATTTCTATTGGCGAAAAACATACTAAAGCCAATTTAAAGGAAATTAAAAAAATGATATGAAGTATCGATTTTATACGACCTCACAAAAAGCTTGGGATGGAACCTTAAGCGCAATAAAAAAAGCTAAACATTCAATATATATTGAAATGTTTATTTTTTTAGATGACACTAAAAATACCCATAATTTTGTCGGTGCCCTAGAGGAAAAAGCTAGGGCAGGTTTAGAGGTAGTTGTAATTGTTGATGCTTACGGTAGTTATTATTTAAAAAACTCAGTGGTAAAAGAATTGAGAGAGTCGGGGGTAGAATTTCTATATTTTAGTCATTGGCTAAGAAGAAATCATCGAAAAATTATTATTGTTGATAATAAAATAGCTTTTTTAGGAGGAGTAAATATTAAAAATAAAATTAGAGCCTGGCATGATCTTCAAATTAGATTATCTGGTAGTATTGTAAAGCCTATAATTAAATCTTTTGCTCGCTCATACTGGCGATGTGGTGGTAAAAAATCATCAATTCTAAGACATCATAAAAAAACTCTGCCAAGAAAAATAAAATCTTGGGTAATTGATAACTGGAAACAAACAACCGGAGTGTTTCAATTAAATAATTATTACAGAGAAAAAATTAGTTCAGCTAAATATAGTATAAAACTATTAACTCCTTATTTTATTCCACCTAGATGGTTAATTATTCTCTTAATTGCGGCTGTTAATCGAGGTGTTAAAGTTGAGATAATTATTCCCAAAGATACAGATGTTAAATCATTGAACCGAATAAATTATTTAAATGCTTGTCGTTTATCTGCAGTTGGAGTAAAGATATATTTTGCTAAAAATATGAACCATTCAAAATTAATGGTAATAGATGACAGAGAAGCATTAATTGGCTCACAAAATCTAGATATATTATCATTTAATACCAATGTTGAAGCTGGAGTCTTTTTTACACAAAAAGCTCTGGTTGATGATTTGTTGAAAATTATTAATAAGTGGAAAAAACTTTCTCAAGAATTAAATCTCAAGAAAAAAATTCCGTCAATAAGAGATAGAATTTCAATTTTTTTCTTGCGAATTTTTTATCCAGTAATTTAGTTAAAATTTACAAAATAAAATCAGGGCTTGCTAGCCTTGTTTTTTTTCAAATATTGCGCTATAATAATGGCTATTAATTTTAATTTTTATGGATAAAAAATATATTAGCATTAAAGGTGCAAGGACAAATAATTTAGACAATATTGATGTTGACTTACCTCGCAATAAACTAATTGTAATAACTGGATTGTCAGGATCAGGAAAATCTTCTCTAGCTTTTGATACAATTTATTCTGAAGGTCAAAGACGTTATGTTGAGTCATTATCTTCATATGCTCAACAATTTGTTGGTTTAACAGGTAGAGCAGAATTTGATTATATAGACGGTCTTTCACCAGCAATTGCCATTGATCAAAGAACTATTGGTAGCAACCCCAGATCAACTGTGGGAACAATTACAGAAATATATGATCATTTTCGTCTTTTGTTTTCCAAAGCCGGAGCACCATATTGCCCAAATTGTCAGAAAAAATTAAAAAAACTAGCTACCAAAAAAACCAGCAAAAAAAAGAAGGAAGAACAAGTTGCTTTTAAATGTTTGTCTTGTGATTTTAAAATGTCGGCAATGGAACCAAGAAATTTTTCATTTAACTCTAACTTCGGAGCCTGTAGTAGATGCGCTGGATTGGGTAAAGATATAAAAGTTGATGAAACTTTAGTTTTTAATGAAAAATTAAGTATAAATGAAGGGGCTATAAAACCACTGTTTAAAATTAACCTCGGTGGCCAGAAAAAAGTTTTAGAGGAAATAGAGCTTTTAGCTAATCGTCACGAAATTTCTCTAAACACCCCTCTTAAGATTTTAAATAAAGAATCTAAAAATCTAATTTTAGAGGGCGACAAGAAATGGCCAGGGCTGTCACTATATTTAATTAATAAATATCAGGAAACAAAATCAAGTTTTGTTCGCCAAGAAATTAATAAATATTTAAAAATGGTTGATTGTGAAGCTTGCCAAGGAAGGCGTCTAAAGGCTCAATATCTAGCGGTAAAATTTGCTAATAAAAATATTTTTGAATTTAGTCACTCATCAGTTAATGATTTAATTTTTGAGCTCAATAACTATTTAAAGAAAAACCAAAACAATACTAATTATTTAATTGTTAAGCCAATAATTGTAGAAATTATTAAAAAATTAGGGTATTTAGAAATGGTTGGTTTAGATTATCTAGCAATTGACAGGTCAGCTAGTAGTTTGTCCGGTGGTGAAGCTCAAAGAATACGCCTAGCATCTCAAGTTGGGGTAGGACTAAGTGGAGTTATCTACGTTTTAGATGAGCCGTCAATTGGTTTACATCAAAAAGATAATGAAAAATTAATTGAAATTCTTAAAAACTTAAGAGATAAAGGAAACACGGTTATTGTGGTTGAGCATGATGAAGCAATTATAAGAGCCGCTGATCATTTAGTTGATATTGGTCCTAAAGCAGGAAAAGCCGGAGGAAAATTAGTTTTTTCAGGAGAAACTAAAGATATTTTAAAGTCCCCATTGTCAATTACTGGCCAATATTTGTCTCATAAGTTAACTATTCCTAAAAAGGAAAAATATCGTCAAGGTAATTATAAAAAAATTAGTATTAAGGGAGCTAGTGAAAATAATTTAGACAATATTGATGTTGATATTCCTTTATCAAAATTGGTGGCAATTACTGGTGTCTCCGGTTCAGGAAAATCTTCATTGATGACTGATATTTTAGCAAAATATTTAAATAAGAAATTTAATCGAGCTAAAGCAGTTCCAGGAAAACATAAAAAAATAGAAGGAGTAGAAAATATTAATAAAGTCATAGCAATTGACCAGTCACCAATTGGTCGTAGTCCAAGATCCAATCCAGTCACCTATACTGGAGCTTTTAGTTATATCCGTGATTTATTTGCTCAACTACCTGAGTCTAAATTAAAAAACTTAAGACCGGGCCATTTTTCATTTAATGTCAACGGAGGAAGATGTGAGCATTGTGCTGGTGATGGGCTAGTTAAAGTAGAAATGCAATTTCTGTCCGATATTTATTTAAAATGTGAGTTTTGCCAAGGGAAAAGATTTAAGGATAAGATATTGGAGGTAAAGTATAAGGATAAAAATATTTATGAAATATTGGAATTAACTATTAACGAGGCTTTAGAGGTTTTTAAAAACCAAGATGCTCTTCGCCAAAAACTTTTAACCTTAAAACAGGTTGGTCTTGGCTATATTAAGCTTGGCCAAGCAGCCAATACTTTTTCGGGTGGAGAGGCGCAAAGAATTAAATTAGCGACTGAACTTTCAAGACGTTCAACCGGAAAAACACTCTATATTTTAGATGAACCAACCACTGGTTTGCATTTTTATGATATAAAAAAACTCCTTGACGTTTTAAACTTATTAGTTGATCAAGGAAATACGGTTTTAGTAATTGAACACAATTTAGAGGTTATTAAATCCGTTGATTGGATTATAGATTTAGGACCAGGTGGAGGCAAAAGAGGTGGTAAACTAGTTGCTAGTGGAACTCCTAGTCAGGTAAGTAAAAATAAAAATAGCTATACCGCCTATTATCTAAAAGAAATATTTTTATAATTTCTGTAAAACACTCAATATATCTTTTTTAAGCTTTGGATGACAAAGTAAAATATCTTGGCTATTTAAGCTCCAGTTCTTTCCGGAAAAATCTAGGACTTTAGCGCCTGCTTCTTTGGCGATTAAAGCACCAGCAGCAACATCCCAAGAATTAACGCCTGGGATAACTAATGAGTCCACTCGACCACAAGCAACATATGAGCATTCAATCGCTGCACTTCCCAACTGACGACAATCTAGAGAATTTAATTTTTGTAGTTTGTAGTATTTAATTGCTTGTTTTTTTGCTTTTAAACCACTGCCATGACAATAAGTGTGAATTTGTTTTTTAGGATTAAGCTTTTTATCTAGATTAATTTTCTTCTGATTTAAATAAGCACCTTTTCCTTTTTCCGCCCAGAAAAGTTCATCAAGAAAAGGATAATAAATTGCTCCAAAGATAATGTCTTTATCTTTAGCCAAAGCAATTGAAATAGACCACAGTGGATTGTGAATAGTGAAATTAGTTGTGCCGTCGATTGGGTCAATAAACCAAACATGGGAAGCTGAAAAATTTTGTTTGCCAGATTCTTCAGCTAAAAAACCGTGACTGGGAAATGATTTTTTGATTTCTTTTATTAAATATTTTTCCGTTTCAATATCAACTTTAGTAACTAAGTCTTTTTCACCTTTTAAAATAGAGTTTTGACGATCAAATTTATACCATTTTTTTAAAGCTGCTTGCCCAGCTTTTTTTATTATTGGTTCAATACTTGATAGATAGATTGATTTTTTCATAGTTTTTGTAAATTAATATATTTATTTTTAACATCCAGCAGAGCAAAGCTAGAAAAATTATTATCATTTAGACTTCCTGGATTAACAAGGTAAGTATTTTTATGCTTTTTTATCCAAGGTTTATGGGTATGACCGTAAAAACAAAAATCATAATCATTGTTTTCCTTTTTAAAATTTGATGAAAAATGACTAATGGCAATTTTTGTATTTTTAATTTCAATAATTCTTGATTCAGGTAGTTCTTTGCTTACAAAAAGATCAGCATTGCCGGAAACAAAAAAGATTTCGTGTTGAAAATCTTTTTTTATTTGCTTGAAAGTGGATTGTTTAGTTAAATCACCGGCAAAAAGAAGGGTTTTAATATCTTTTTCTTTTAGAAACTTATTTAACTTTTTCCAGTTTTTTAAATTGTCATGCAAGTCGGAAAAAATTGCGATTATCATAATTACTCTTTATCTCTTAATTTTAAGTCATAATGAATTTGTTCAAGTTTTCGCAAATGTCCCCTGGCTTGATCATATTTGGTACGCAAATACCCAGTAAAATCAAATTCTAAAAGCTCTGACATAATATCTTCAGCTTGTTTTTTAAGGCGAGGAACTAATTCAAAATTTCCTTTAGCTGCTTGATTGGTAGCCAGGCGAACCATTTCACCAATTAAGTCACATAAACCACCAATATAGCTAACGTGGTTTAATTTTACATCCTTTACTTTTTTTATTTTCTTATTATCTAAAACAGCTTTAAAGCAAATAGCTTCAACATATTCCTCTAGAGCTGCTTGATAGGCGCCTTCGCTTTGTAGTCTGGTGTAGCCAAATTGTTTTTCCAAGTTTTGTATTTTGCTGTTCATTTCAAGTATTTTTTCTTGTGATTCATCAATATTTTCACGGTGCAGGGCAAAGATGGTTTTTTTGGCAATAAACAAAACTTCATTGGCAAGCCTTATTATTTGTCGTCTTTCCTTTTCTTTTTGAAAGTATTGTTTTTTTAAGTCTTTAGCTAAATTTTTGTCTAACATAATATTTATATTACTCTTAATATTTCATCTAAACTAGTTTCTCCATTTAAAGCTTTTAGTATTCCATCTTGCATAATATTTAGTTCTCCTTGACTACTGGCAACCTGGCTAATCTCCTCATCGGTAACTTTTTCTTTTTGCATTATTTTTTGAATTTCTGGATGACTTAAAATGGTTTCATATATACCAAGTCTACCACTGAAACCTAACTGGCTACATTTTGGGCAACCAACTGGTTTATAAAATACTAATTTGTTAGGAATTTCTATTTCAGGTTCAGGGTTTTTTATATTATCTAATTCTTTTTTAACAATTTTTTCTTGGTCCTTATCAATTTCTGTTTCTTTTTTACAATCAGGACAAAGCTTTCTAACTAGACGTTGTCCAACAGAAAACTCAAGAGAGTTAGCTAGACTGGAGCGATCAATATCTAAACCAGCTAAACGAGAAATGGCTCCGGCAGCGCTATTGGCGTGAATGGTTGATAGTACTAGATGTCCTGTCATGGCAGCTTCAGTTGCAATCTTAGCGGTTTCCTGGTCACGAATTTCACCAATCATAATTATGTTTGGATTTTGTCTTAGAAGTGAGCGCATAGCAGAAGCAAAAGTATAATCATTTTCTTTATCAATTTGGGTTTGAATTACTCCTGGCAAATTGTATTCGATTGGATCTTCGATTGTAATTATTTTATTATCAGATTTATTTAATTTTTTTAAAATTCCATACAGGGTAGTAGTTTTTCCAGATCCAGTGGGACCAGAAGTGATAATTATTCCCTTGGTCTTATTTATTGCCTTGTCAAGAGATTTTTTGGCTACTGAGGTGACACCTAAAGATTCTAACCCCATAGATACCATGGTATTGTCCAGCAGACGAATAACAATCGTTTCTCCGTAACCACCAGCAATTATTGATAAGCGACAATCTATTTTATTATCAGGTGCATAGATACTAAAGCGTCCATCTAAGGTAGCTTTTTTTACATTTGTGGCAAAGCCAGCTAGAATTTTAATTTCAGAGATAACTGGCAAAAAGGCAGTTTTAGAGATAGTTAAAATATCATGCATTACGCCATCAATTCTAAAGCGAACTTTGACTTCTTTTTCTGCTGGTTCAATATGAATATCACCAGCACGATTTATAACCGCTAAACTTAAAATTAAATTAATTAATTCATTAGGTGCTGTTTTATCTAAATCTTCACTTTTTATTTGATTAATATTTTTTCCAATTTCTTGTGCCTTTTGATATTCTCCTTTTTCCAGCTTTATACCACGACCAATAGTTTGAGAAATTACATTTTCATAGAGATCATCAATATAGTCAAAATTACCAACTACTCTATAAACTTCCTCAAGAGAACTTAGGCCGTCAAGACATTTCAAAATACCGTCTTGAAGCATAGTAATTAGACCGTTTTCAATAGCTTGTTTTAAAATTTTAAAAGAAGGGGCTTTATCAAAAGTTAATTGCTTAATTTTTTCATCCATAGTAAATATTTCATAAAGTCCAACCCTGTCTTTATATTTTAAGCCATTACAATTTTCACAGCCCTTCCCGGCTTTATAAATTGTTGGTAGCTCTGAGGGAACATCAACCTTGGCCTTTGGAGAAATAACCGCTAATATTTTTTTGACTTTTTCTTTTTCCTCCTCATCTAAAACATGCTCTACTCTACATTTAGGACACAGTTTTCTAGCCAGTCTTTGTCCAATAATTGTATTAATTGAAGGCACTAAAAAATATGGCTTTACACCAATATCTATCATCCTTGGAATCACTCCAGCTGCATCATTGGTGTGAAGAGTTGATAATACCAGGTGACCCGTTAAAGAGGCTTGAACTGAAGTTTGGGCAGTTTCTTTGTCACGAATTTCGCCAACTAAAACTATATCAGGGTCTTGTCGCAGAACTGACTTTAAGCCTTGAGCAAAATCATATTCACTAGATTTATCTACCTGACTTTGATTTATACCTTCTATCTGATATTCAATTGGATCTTCTAGGGTAATAATTTTTGTATCTGGGTGATGAAGTTTTTTTAAAATAGCATAAAGAGTTGTAGTTTTACCAGACCCGGTTGGTCCAGTGGCCAAAATTAATCCATTGGGTTTTTTTATTTCCGCTTCTAATATATTTAACATTTCTTTTCGCAAACCTAAATCCTTTAAATCTAAGGCTACGGAATCAGAGTCAAGTAGACGCATAACTACACTTTCTCCATAGGCGGTAGGTAGAAAGGAAGAGCGAACATCTATTTTTCTGTCTTTTAAAAATATAGTATAGCGACCATCTTGAGGAGTGTCTTCTATGTTTATCTTTACCTTAGCTAACATTTTCATGCGTGAAATAATTTTTTTCCACTGTGATTTATCAATCTTAGCGGCTTCTTGTAAAACGCCATCAACACGAAAACGAATTGCTACCTTTTTCTCTTCTGATTCAATATGAACATCACTAGCTTTTATTTTAATGGCTGTTGCTAAAAGTAATGTGACAATATCTGAGATATTAACTTTACTAATTTTTTCATCTAATTTTCTAAAATCACTTATTTCATGTTTAAATTTTTCTAAGTCTTTTTCTTTAATCTCTACTCCGCCTTTAGTTTTTTTAATTTTAGGAACTGACTTATAAATTTCTAGTGCGTAATCAAAGCTGTTTTTTGTAATTAAATATAGCTTAGCTTGACAGTAATATTTTTTCTTGAGTTTTTCTAAAGTTTCGATTACTTCTTTGGTTGGTTCAATACAAGCTAGGCGTAAATTTTTTCCATCATAGAAAAAGCAGACTGCTTGAATTTTTTTAGCTTTTTTTTCATCAATCAAAGAAATTGCTTCCGGGCTAATAGGAAAACCAACTAAGTTAATGTATGGCATTCCAATAGACTTAGCTTTCTTTTTAGTTTCTTTTTCAATTGCTTTTAACTTAATTTCTTTTTGTTTTTTAGCAAACTTATTAACCGGATCATTTTCTTTATCTGAAGAAGGGCTAATTAAGTCGTCAATTGATTTTAAGTCGCTCATAATATTTTAAAATAAGAGGTAAAGAAAAATAAATTAACTTTACCTCAAAGATTTTCTTTTTTATTTTCCTAGAAAAAATCTTTCTAATTTACTACGACCTTTTTCTTTTTTAATTTTTAAAAATAATCCTGTCCAAGCAGCTGTTTGAAATACTCCCAAAAGAGCGGCCACTAAAGCCATGGTAGCGATTGTTAGTAGTAAACTAAAGACAACCAAAGAAACTGAAGTGACTAACATACCAATTACATACAAGGAAACAAAAAATAAAGTAACAAAAAGGAGGCTGAATAAACCGACTATAAAATTTATAAGAAATAAAATAAAGGCCATCTCAAAACTAACTAACCAGTTGTTTATAAACATTTGGGTTCCTCGATTTACAGCCTCAAGAAATTTTTTCCCTTCAATAATTGAACTAGCAATAGCATATTTCATAGTAAAGGAAATAAAAAGCACAATCGGTAAAAATACTATAAAAAGCAAAGCATAAACGATTCCGCTAAACCAAGCTTGATTTATTATAGTGAAATAAAGGGGAATGCTTAAAATTAAAAAGCATATAGTAATAGCTAGTTTAGTTCCCAGGTTAAGCCACAGCACTGTCCAAAACCATTTTCGACTATTTTTTAAACCATCACTAATATTGAGATTAGTTAATTTCTTTTTACTTTCTATTATTTTAGCTGATTGGTTAACTAAAGCTGCTTGTGATGTTATAGAAATATAGAGAAAAATAATAAATAAGGCGACTGCTAAAATAAACAGGGAAATAAAGGTCCATAAAAGTGTGGGGTTTTGTGAGGCTAGCTCAAAAAGTCCAGTCCAAAAAGAAGCAGTAAACAAACTACCAATAATAATCATCCAAGTGCCTAAGAAAGTACCACTGTCATTTTGACTTAAAAATGAACTTATAATCTGATATTCACCACTAGCATAAAGAAGAGAGGCAAAAAGTCCAAAAAACCAAAGGTGTTTATAATGCTTAGTTATATCCCAAGCTTGTTTTAGAAAAAAACGATATGAAAACATATTTTTATTATTAATTTAAATTAAATATAATTGAAAAAATAACTTAAGTTTGTTATTATTATAGCATAATTATAAAAATATTAACAAATTTATGAAAGCAGTTAATACTGACAAAAAATTAATAGAAGAATTGGTCTCTAAAGGAGTGGAGAAAATTTATCCCAGTAAAAAAATATTAATAGATGAATTAAAGTCTGGCAAAAAACTGAAACTTTATTGTGGTTTTGATCCTAGTGCTCCCTCGCTACATATTGGCCATGCTATAATCTTAAATAAATTATCACAATTTCAAAAATTGGGTCATGAAGTTATTTTTTTAATCGGTAGTTTTACCGGCATGATTGGTGATCCTAGTGATAAAAAATCTGCTCGTAAACAATTAACTAGAGAAGAGGTGTTAGAAAATGCTAAAAATTATAAGAAACAAGCTTCTTCTTTTCTGAATTTTACAGGAGATAATCCAGTTAAAGTATTATATAATAGTGATTGGAGTGATAAGTTAACTTTTGCTGATTTAATTGATATAGCCAGTAACTTTACGTACCAACAAATAATTCAAAGGGACATGTTTCAAGCCAGGATAAGAAATAGTGTAACTAATTATCCTTTTATTTGCTATCCAACAAGCGAAACAAAGCGATCCCAGTCAGCATCTGAAAACAAAAAAGATGATAATCATGGCACTGAAAAAGAAGTGTTGGAGGCTAGTTATGACTACAATATTTCAAGTCCAGAAGAAAAAGATAAACCAATTTATTTACATGAATTTTTATACCCCCTAGCTCAAGCCTATGATAGTTTGTATATGAATGTTGACTTAGAAGTTGGTGGCAACGATCAAATGTTTAATATGATGTGTGGTCGAGATTTAATGAAGGCAAAAACCGGAAAGGAAAAATTTGTTGTAACTTTGAAGTTATTAGCTGATGATAAGGGAGTAAAAATGGGAAAAAGTGAAGGTAATGCCGTGTTTTTAGACAATGACGCTAAAGATATGTATGGAAAAATAATGTCATGGCCAGATGATTTGATAATAAAAAGTTTTGAGTTGTGCACTTTTTTTAGTTTAGAAGAAACAAAAGAAATGGAGAGGTCTTTAAGTAATAAAAAAATAAATCCCCGTGATTTAAAAATGAAATTAGCATTTGAAATTACCAAAACTATCAGAGGCGAAAAAGAAGCTAAAAAAGCACAAGAATCATTTGTTAGCACTGTTCAAAAAAAAGTCTTGCCAGATGATATAGAAGAATTAAGTTTAGAAAAAGAAAAAATTCAGCTTGATGAGTTGTTAATAAAAACCTCTCTTGCAAAAAGCAAAAGTGAAGCTAGACGATTAATTACTCAAGGGGCAATTAAAATAATTAATGATAACTCTACAGAGGTATGTAGTGACCCTAAAAGTGAAATAAGTGTAAAAGCTAATTTAATTGTACAAAGAGGCAAAAGACAGTTTGTTAAAATTAAATAATATTATGTTTTATATAGATAAATTAAAGAGAGATTTAGCTCATATTTTACAAGTCTCAAGTAGTGAGTTTACACAAACACCAGATATAAAACTAGGGCATCTAAGCTTGCCCTTATTTAATTTGGCTAAACAAAAAAAAGTAAGCCCGCAGGTTCTGGCCCAGGAAAAAGCTAAACTTTTAAATGAAGATAAAAATTATTCTAATTTAATTGAGGAAGCAAAGGCAGTTGGTCCTTATTTAAATATATTTTTTAAAAAAAATAAATATAGCGAAAATGTATTGAATAATATAATATCTTTAAAATCTATTTATGGTAAATATCCAGTCAGTGGTCGCTTAAAAATGGTAGAACATGCTAATCAAAATACTCACAAAGATTTACATGTTGGCCATTTAAGAAATTTAAGTTATGGAGACTCAATTTTTAAATTATTAAATTCTGCTGGGAAAAAAACTGTCGCAGTCTCCTATATTAATGATATAGGTATAAATGTTGCAAAAATTATTTGGTATTTAAAACAAAAAGGCAATATAGAAAAAAATCAAAAAAACAAAGGGGAGAAACTTGGTAAATATTATCAAAAAGCCGTGGAAGAAATTGAAAAAGATGAAAAAAATAAACAAGAAGTTTTAAAAATTAAAAAAGCAATAGAAGAAAAAAAGGGTGAGGATTATAAATTATGGTTGGAAACCAGAAAGTGGAGTATTGATTATTTCAGTAAAGTTTATAGTCAATTAAATATTAAGTTAGATAAAATATTTTATGAAAGCCAAATGTTAAAAAGGGGTCTAGAGATTGTCAATGATTTACTAGCTAAAAATATTTTAAAAGTAAGTGATAAGGCGGTAATTGCAGATCTAAGAGAAGATGGTTTAGAAGTAATGCCAGTTTTGCGTTCTGACAGAACTGCCCTTTATCCAGTAGCTGATTTAGCGCTAGCAATGACTAAGTTTGAGCTCTACAATTTAGAAGAATCAATTTATGTTATTGATGTTAGACAAAGTCTTCACTTCAAACAGCTTTTCAAAATTTTAGAAAAAGTAGGTTACAAGCAGAAATTAACACATCTTTCTTATGATTTTGTAAAATTAAAAAGTGGAATGATGTCTTCTCGATCTGGCAATACTGTATCTTACAGAAAAGCATATGAAAGTGTCTATCAAAAAGCTAAAGATGAAACAAAAAAAAGAAGAAAAGGATGGTCAGATAAAAAAATTGAAAAAATAGCTAGAGATATTACAATTAGCACCTTAAAGTTTGAAATGATAAAGGTTGCTCGAGACAAAATAATTGTTTTTGATGTTGAATCTTCACTGCGATTTGATGGTTACACTGCAGTTTATCTGCAATACACTGGAGCTAGGATTAGTAGTTTAATTAAAAAAGGTTTAAATATTTATACACGTTTATTTTTTAAATTTGATTCTAAATATTTAAAATTAGATCAGGAAATGAAATTAATATTATTACTTTCTCAATATCCTGAAAAAATAAAGCAATCTGCCAGTGAATTTAATCCTGCAATTATTGCTCGCTATTTATTTGATCTTTGCAGTCTATTTAATGATTACTATCAATCTGTTAATATATTAAAAGCAGAAACCAAAACAAAACAAGCCAGAATTGCCCTTATTTTATCTACCAAACAAGTTCTAGAAAATGGATTTAAAGTGTTAGGAATAAAATATTTAAATAAAATGTAAAATATATGTCAGAAAAGAATGATAAAAAATTATTAGATAAAATTATCTCTCTTTGTAAAAGACGGGGTTTTGTTTTTCCTTCTTCTGAAATTTATGAAGGTTTTTCCGCTGTTTATGATTTAGGGCCTTATGGAGTAGAGTTAAGCAATAATATTAAAAATTATTGGTGGAGGGAAGTTGTTCAATTAAGAGATGATATAGTTGGTCTTGATGCTGCTATTTTTATGAACCCCAAAACCTGGGAGGCATCAGGGCATATAAAAAATTTATCTGACCCCTTAACCGAGTGCAAAAAATGCCACTCTCGCTTAAGACTGGATAATCTTTTAGAAGATTTTGGAGTATTTGCTGATGAAAAAATGAGTGAAGATGAAATCAATAAACTTTTTGCAAAAAATAGCCAAAAAATTAAATGTCCAAACTGTGGAGCAAAAGATTTTACTAAAGCTAAAAAATTTAATTTACTGGTAAAATCAAATCTAGGTAACTTCACTGGTGACTGGGAAAAAGACCCTAGTTATCTGCGAGGAGAAACTTGTCAGGGGATATATGTAAATTATAAAAACATACTAGACTCCAGTCGAGTAAAAATTCCCTTTGGTGTGGCTCAAATTGGTAAAGCTTTTAGAAATGAAATAACTGCTCGACAATTTATTTTCCGAACTAGAGAATTTGAACAAATGGAAATGCAGTATTTTATAGACCCAGATAGCTATAAAAAACATTATGAAGATTTAAAGAAATGGCGCTATGATTTCTATTTAAATTTAGGCATTAAAGAGGAAAATTTAAGATGGCACAAGCATGAAAATTTAAATTTTTATTGTAAAGAAGCCTATGACATTGAATATAATTACCCTTTTGGTTTTAAAGAGCTTGAAGGTATTCACGCACGAGGTAATTATGATTTAACTCAACACAGTAAATATTCAGGTAAAGATTTGAGCTATACTGACCCTAAAAGCAATAAGAAATTTATTCCCCATGTAGTTGAATCATCAGCTGGTGTTGGCAGAACTCTTTTGGCAGTTTTGTGTGATGCTTATAGTGAAGAGAAAGAAAATGATCGTATAGTTTTAAAACTAAACAATAAAATTGCTCCAATTAAAATTGCAGTCTTTCCATTGCTTAAAAACAAGCTGGAGTTAGTTAAGAAAGCTAAAGAAATTTTTGATAAATTAAAATATAATTGGCGCTGTGAATTTGATGACCATGGAAATATTGGTAAAAGATATCGCAGACAAGATGAAATTGGTACCCCATTTTGTTTAACTGTTGATTTTGATAGCTTAAAAGACGACACAGTGACTATTCGGAATCGTGATAGCATGAAGCAAGAAAGAATAAATATTGATAAATTAAATAATTTTTTTATCGAGAAAATATAATTAATTAAAATAAAAAGAAGGGGGGGTGATAATATGGTAAACGTAAACAAAAAAAAGCCTGTTAAAAAAGCTAAAACAACCACACAAAAGGCGGTTAAAACTGTAGCCAAGAAAAAACCGGTGAAAAAAGCTAAAACAACTGCAAAAAAGGCGGTTAAAACTGTAGCCAAGAAAAAACCGGTGAAAAAAGCGGTTAAAGCTGTAGCTAAGAAAAAACCGGTGAAAAAAGCGGTTAAGAAGAAATAAATTAAATTTATTTTTTAGAAGACAAAAACTATTTCGTATTTAACGAGTGGTTTTTGTTTTTTATATTTTATTAATAATTTTTTCATAGTTATTTTTTTATAATATAAATATGAAAAAATATTTTTGTTTAATTCTTATTGTTTATTGCTTTTTATTTTTTATTGAAAAGATTAATTTTAAAAGTGATCAAGCAAAATTAATAATTTTTTCAGTCGGCCAAGGAGATGCTGCTTTATTAGTTTCTCCAAAAGGAAAAACTTTATTAATTGATGGAGGTCCTAATAAAATAATTACGAATAAAATAGGAAGGGTTTTTAAAAAAAGAAAAAAAACTATAGATTACTTGGTATTATCTCATGCTCATAGTGATCATTATATAGGACTTCTAGCATTAAGTGATTATTATCATTTTGAAAATGCTATTTTAGCCACTTGGACTGATAATGATTTACTAATAAATTGGTCAAATGACTTAGAAGAAAAAAATACTCAAATTATGCCTCAAAGCAGTAATCTGAATAGATATTATTTAGAAGAAGATTGTTATTTTGATGTTTTAGCGTCCCCTTTACTTTTTACATCAAATAAAGAAAACGTTTCAGAAAATAATTTATCATTTTCACTTAAAATTGATTGTTATGGAATTGAAGCTTTGTTTACTGGTGATTTAGAAGAAGAAGGGGAAGAAAGTTTAATAAAAAAAGCTCCAAAAAGCTTTTTATCATCACAAATTTTTCAAGCCGGTCATCATGGTTCAGATACAAGTAATAATATTGAATTTTTAAATGCTGTAAATCCAGATTTATTTATTGTTTCTGTTGGTGAAGATAATAGACATGGACATCCAGGAGAAAAAACTTTAAATAATATTTCAAAAATAGGGGCAGAAGTCTTTCGCACTGATATTGTTGGAGATATTAAAATTTTGTCTAATAATAAAGAAATTTCAGTAGAAACTGAGAACTGAATAAAATGTGGATAACTCTATTGACAAAGTTTTATTTGTGTGATACTATTTAATATCTGATTTTGAAAAGAAAAATAATTTTGTTTTTTTTAAAAAGGCCGATTGTAACGGGTCAGGCACGACAAGCATGGGGATTTTCTTGTTAGGGTTTTTGGGCTTTATTGCTCAAAAATGCCTAGAAGAATATTTCTTGCCTACCCGTTTCAGTCGGTCTTTTTTATTTATTAAAATTATAATTCAGTTTCCTCTTCTTTGTTTTTATCTTCATCTTTGTCTTCATCTTCATCATCAATTTCTTCACCAATTAAACAAACCTCTTGCCAAGGTACATAATGTGAATTAAATCTTTCTTCAACACTTTCACCATCAGGATAAGTAACTACATAGTCAAAATGTGTACTGGCACCATTTATAGCTCTTTCAGTACATTTTTCTTCTCCTGGTTCTAAATCTTCACTCTCAATATATTTAGTTGGTGGTGGGGGAGTAATGTTGTAAATCGCTGGATCGGTTAGTTTTACAATTCGACCATCATCTGTGCTCCAAAAATCAAAATAAATGTCTGAGCCCTCAATTCGAGATTGAATTAAAATATGATAGTCAGTATCATTTACAAACTTAAAGTCTGGCCAAGGATTATAAATTGAAGCGTCCGTACCAGCGGGTTCATAATAGCTAACTCGATAAGAATGTTCTTGTCTGGCAGTAATTGGTAGCCCAGCTTGCAAAGCGGTTCTAAAAAGAGTGGTAGATATTTGGCACAAACCTCCACCATACTCAGGAATAGTTTCTCCTTCCTTAATTATTAATTCTGGTAAATAGCCAGTACTGGCATTTACTGGACCTAAATGTTTTAGAGTAGAAAATTCTTCCCCTGGATTAATGATTATTCCATCATATGTATCTGCTCCTAATTTAATATTATGAACTCTATTGTATGGTGAACCAGCGAAATTAGAATGACCAGTGCCAATAATTTCTCTTATCTCACTTACTAAACCTTCTGCTTCTTCATAAAATATTTCTTCTACCTCTAAGCTAATAGCTTCATCTTCTTGTAGTAAGTTATCAACAATATTCTGAGCATTTTCTTCCAGTAATAATTTTCTACCGCTACTGCCCGGTTCCCAGTCTTTAACTTTTTCATCTTCAATGGTAAATTGAGGCATTTTTGCCAAACGATTTATTTCTGGAGCAATATTATATTGCAAATAATCTTCCACTCTTTCTTTGTTTAAAGTAACTTCTTCACCGTTTATCATTAACCATTGAATTAGTTCTTCATTGGAGATAGGAAATTCATCTTCACTGAAAACTAAGATAAAATTATTTTCCTCTAAAACTTCTAAGGCAATATCTCTTTTATTTTCTAAATCACTAGCTGTAATTTGTGGATAAATATTTTCAACTGCTAGATCAGTTTTATCTAAGTTTAAATTAGCTAAATGTTTTTTAGCTTTATCTAAATTCTTATCTTCTTTTAAATTAATACCCACAACTTCAGGAACGATAATTAATTCTTCCTCGTCATTAAATTTAAAATAAGCGTTTTTAGCATCAACTGAAAAATCAGCAAAGTGTTTATTTAATGTTTGAACAAAACGCTCTTGATGTAATCGAAACTGAGCTTTATGTATTTGTATTTCTTGATTTTTTAATTGAGGAAATAGTTTATAGAAAATATTTTTTGATTGGTTATTAATTACATTTTCTAAACTAGCTTGATTATTAATTGAAAAAACTTCATATGACAACTCAGAATCAAAAGCAACCACTTTTGAGGGAATTTTTATTTCCTTTTGATTATAGTTAAATATTATTCCTTGTTCTTTAAACTTATCTATCTGATTATTAATTTTTTCCTCTGCTTCTTCTATACTTAAATAGCTAAGATCTACTTGTCCTAGATAAGTGTTTTTTTGAAAATTATTAATTGGTAAAAAGAAAAGAATATAAACAATTGCCGTTAATATAATAATTGATAAAAAAACCATTACAATCGCAATGGTCGTATTTTTTGAAAATTTTTTTTTCATAACTTAATCGCTAGATTTATCAGTTTTTAAAATGTCGTTTAATATTTCTTTACCACTGGCTTGGTTGATTGAAAATTTTACTGTCTCGCCAACTTTTATATCACTGGGTAATTTATCAGCTGGCCAATAAATTAAATTGTGGTCACTGTCTTGGAGAATATACTTATCACTTTCTTGCTTTTTTACTTTTAAAGATATGTCCATAACATCAATCTTTTACTTTAATTGAAACTTTGCTGGGTTTAGCTTTTTGTAGAGTTACAGTTAATACACCATTTTCTAGTTCAGCATCAATTTTTTTATTATCCACCTCTGATGGTAAAATAATTGATCTTGAAAAAGGTCCCCAATAGCATTCTTGATATAAATACTGAGTGTTTTTAATTTTATCACCCGCCTCTCTTTTTCCTTTAATGGTTAGTAGGTCATGGTTTAAAGAGATGTTTAAATTTTCTGGTTTAACGCCAGCAATTGTTGATTGAATGATAATTTTTTTATCAGTTTGGCAAACATCCACAGATAGTTGGCCTTCATCGCTTTCTTCTTCGCTGATCCAAGTATCATCAACATCAACAATATTATCATCTTTAGTTTTTTTTGATTTATCTTTTTTTGAAAGTTTTAGCATAGGGATTTTTTATATAATTAAAATGTGGGCTCGGCCCGGCTCGAACGGGCGACCTCTACGATGTCAACGTAGCACTCTAACCAACTGAGCTACGAGCCCTTAGGCGTTGCCACTTATATTATATAATTATTGTGAGATTATTTCAATACAGGTGCGCCTAGATGGAATTGAACCATCGACCTCTGCTTTATAAGAGCAGCGCTCTAACCCCTGAGCTATAGGCGCTTTTACTTGGTTTATTATATACCTTATTATGGTATTTTAGCAAGTTTGTCTCTTAAAACATCAATGATTTCCTGGTTATCCTTGATTTTATAGTCTTTTTTAATTTCTGCTACCGCTCTTTTGCTATTACCTTTAGCTTGCCAAGTATTGCCAATTTTTAAGGCATTAATATTTTTTACACTTTCTAAAACTAAAAATTTATTATCCTCAGTTTTTAATTGATAAATTATTGCCAGTAGATAACTTTCATTTAAATTTAAAACTAATTCATCAATTATTTCCATTAATTCTTTTTCACTAGCTCCGGTATTTTTAAAATCCTCAGGACTTAATTTTGACCAGACTATTTTTTTATTATCCTCACTTTTTAAATTATTTAATAATTTACCCCACAATTTTAAAGCACTAAAAGAGCGAGAACGATAGAGATGATTAATAATTTCTTCACGACGACCACCTAAGTCAATTAATTTGGAAGTTGTTAGCAGAGTTCTAGGGCTTAAATTATTAATTTTAAAATTTTTACTATCAGAAATAATTCCTGCTAAAAGACAAGTAGCAATATCTTCATCTATTAGTCCATGATAGTGATTTTTCATTAAATAATAGAGAATTTCAGCGCTTGAAATTACATTTAAATCCAGATAGTTAATTTGTCCAAATTCTTCATTTCCAGGATGACAATCAATGTTAATAATTGGGGTTTTATAGAAAAATTCTACATTGTTGTCATAGATTTTTCCAATTGATTCCAAATCAATAGCGTCAAGGGTAATAATTAAATCATATTTAAAGCCACCAGGGTGTGAGCTAACATCTTTTGACTCAAACCAACCTTTTTCAGGTGAGATAATAAAATTAAGCTTATCTTCCTCTAAGGTATATTTTATTTGCTTAACTTTTGAGTCTTTTATGTTGAGTGAAATAATAAATTGTCTTAAATTTGTTAAATTACTTTTTATATCTTCATAGTTAGGTAAAAATGACCATTGTTTGTTTAACTCAAACTTAATATCATTTTCTGCAATAATATCCACTTTCTTGTCTAGTTTTTTTAAAAATAAATAAAAAGCTAAGCCAGCAGAAATTGACCCTCCACTTCTTTGCGAAGGTAGGGTTAGCAAAATTTTCTTGGCCTTTTTAATTTGTTTAAAAATTTGTTCTTCTAGACTTAGCATTTTTTGATAAATTAACCGCTCTTTTTAAAAGCGGTTTTTTTGACTTAACTTAATAATATATAGCTTATTTTAATAATAGTCAAGACTAGGATTTTAATGTAATTTATTAGTTTTTAAATTGACCAAACTAGTTTATTCTGATAAATTAATTAATATGTTAGAGAAAATTTCTAAATCATACAATCCAGAAGATTTTGAAGACAAAATCTATAAAAGCTGGGAAAAATCAGGACTTTTTAATCCTGATAATTTAGATTTAGCTGAAAGTGCGCCTAGCTATACTATTATACTACCACCTCCAAATATTACCGATAAATTGCATATGGGCCATAGTGTTATGATAGCAATTGAGGACTTGCTTATTCGTTATCATCGACAAAAGGGCTATAGAGCTCTTTGGCTTCCTGGAACTGATCATGCGGCTATTGCTACTCAAAATGCAGTTGAAAAAAAGATTTTAAAAGAAACAGGAAAAACTCGTCACGATTTAGGAAAAGAAGAGTTTCTAAAGGAGGTTTGGAAATTTATTGATGAAACTCAAGCCACTATTTTAAAACAAATTAAAAAAATGGGAGCTTCTCTTGATTGGTCAAGACTAGCTTTTACACTTGATGAGCCAAGACAAAAAGCGGTAGAAAAAATGTTTGTTGACATGTATGAGTCTGGAGTTATTTATAGAGGAGAGAGAATTGTAAATTGGTGCCCCAGATGTCATTCAACTTTAGCTGATGATGAGGTGGAATATAAAGAAAAAACTAGTGAGTTATACACCTTTTATTATAGTAAAGATTTACCAATTGCAATTTCAACCACCAGACCAGAGACAAAGTTGGGAGATACAGCAATTGCAGTTAATCCTAAAGATAAAAGATATAGTAAATATTTAGGAAAAACAATTAATTTAAGCTTTCTGGGAGTTGATTTAAGTTTGCAAGTTATAGCTGATAATTTAGTTGATAAATCATTTGGATCAGGAGCTCTGGGAGTTACTCCAGCCCACTCTATGGCTGATTGGCAAATGGCTCAAGAGCATAACTTAGAATTTAAAAAAGTTATTGACGAAGATGGTTTAATTAAAAATGATTTTTCAAAATATTCCAAGCTAAGTAGCCTTGAAGCCAGAAAAAAAATTGTAAATGATTTAAAAGAAGCAGGTTTGTTAATCAAAACAGAAACTATAGAAAACAGTATATCAACCTGTTATCGTTGCTCAAGTGTAATTGAGCCACTTTTATCTAAGCAATGGTTTGTTTCAGTTGATAAACCAATTAAACACCTAGAGGGAAAAAGTTTAAAGCAAAAAGCAGCTGAGGTAGTGGAAAATGAAGAAATAAAATTTCTACCAGCTAGATTTAAGCAAACTTATCTAAATTGGGTAAATAATTTACATGATTGGTGTATTTCTAGACAAATTTGGTTTGGTCATAGAATTCCTGCTTGGCACAGAGAAGATGAGGTTTATGTTGGTTTCGAAAAACCAAAAGAGGCTGGTTGGCAAAAAGACGAAGACACGCTTGATACTTGGTTTTCTTCAGGTATGTGGACTTTTTCAACACTTGGATGGCCAGATAATTATCAAAATGGAGAAAAAAAAGGTGATTTAGCTAAATTTCATCCCACAAATGTTTTAGAAACTGGTTATGATATTATTACTTTATGGGTTTCTCGAATGGTAATGATGTCACTTTTTACTTTAAACGAAGTGCCATTTAAGGAAGTCTATTTACATGGTATGATACTAGATGGCGAAGGTAAAAAGATGTCTAAATCAAAGGGCAATGGTATTGATCCAATGGACCTAATTGAAAAGTATGGGGCTGACGCCGTTCGTTTATCACTTTTAACCGGAGTTACTCCTGGAAATGATAGTCGCTACAGTGAAGAAAAAGCAGAGGCAAAAAGAAATTTTATCAACAAGTTTTGGAATATTTCTCGCTTTATTATCAGTTCCAGTGATAACAAAATTAACAAGAAAGCTCAATTAAATACTTTGGCTGATAGGTGGATATTTTCTAAATTCCTAGAGATTGTAGAAAACACTAATGAAC
Source organism: Candidatus Falkowiibacteriota bacterium (assembly GCA_003554785.1). Lineage (GTDB taxonomy): Bacteria > Patescibacteriota > Patescibacteriia > Patescibacteriales > UBA12465 > PWHG01. Next base: position 16,781 of record PWHG01000069.1, on the reverse strand, counting down.
GATTGGAGAAAAAAGATTTTTCCCTAGCGACTGAAGAGTTAATAAATTTTATTTGGAATGATTTAGCTAACTGGTATTTAGAAATTTCTAAGATAGAAAAAAATAAAGAAGAAATTTTATCTTGCATGCTCTCTGGTATTCTTCGTTTAATTCATCCACTTGCACCTTTTGTTAGTGAAGCTATTTGGCAAAGCTGGCAAAACACTACTTTAATGACGGAAAAATATCCCAGTATTTCTGAATTTGTTAATGTAGAAAATGTAGACTTGAAAGACTTTGAATTAATACAAGAAATTATAGTAGCTATAAGAGAAGCTAGAAGTGCTCACAAAATTGAGCCGTCCAAAAAAATTGCTGCCTATATTGTAGTTAACAAAAAAGAGGATTTAATAAAAAATCAGCAAGCTTTAATTAAAAATTTAAAAACTAATATAAAAGAGCTAAACTTTATTGAGAAAAAACAAGCTCCCAAAGAAGCAGTATTTACTATCGCCTCTGATATTGAAATATATTTGTTACAAGAAATTGATAAAGATCAAGAGCTTGAAAGATTAGATAAAGAAAGAAAAGATTTAGAAAAATATATAAAAATTGTTAAAGTAAAATTAGATAATTCTGATTTTGTAAAAAAAGCACCAGAAAAAGTAGTAAAAATTGAAAAGGAAAAACTAAAAAGTTCCACTGAAAAACTAGAGAAAATAATTGAAAAAATAAAAAATTTAAAATAATTTATGACTTTAAAAAGCTATTTAATTTCAATGACACTTGCAACCGCATTTTGCTGGGGAGTTTTTATTTTTATTGTTAATTTAATAGACCCGGAAACTACAAATTTGATTGGTTTTATTTTGTTTTATTTATCACTCTTTTTATCATTAATTGGCACCAGTGCTATAATTGGTTTTTTCTTTCGTTTTGTAGTGCTTAGGCGGGAATTAGTTTTTTATGCAGTTAAAATTGCTTTTCGTCAATCATTTTTATTTTCATTTTTTTTAATAACGTTGCTTTTTTTATTTTCACAAAATTTAAACACTTGGTTTAATTTAATTCTACTGTTAATAATCTTTACAATTTTAGAAATAATATTTTCTAGCTTTTCAGATAAAAAAAGGTCTAGTAATAATATAAATAATCAATATGAAGACTAAATTAGAAAAAATTAAACAAGATTTTCTCCAGTCAATCAAAGAAGTTAAAGATCAAAAATCTTTAAGTGATTTAGAGGATAAATATTTTTCTCGCAAAGGTGAGCTATCTTTGATTTTACGTCAATTAAAGGATTTGGATATGAAAACAAGACAAGAAGTGGGAAAATTTGCTAATTCATTAAAAAATGAATTAAAAGAAGTGCTTGAAAAAACTCGAAAAGATTTAAGTCGTGAAAAAACTAGCGATGTTGTTGACCCAACTCTGCCGGGTGAAAAAATTTCAACCGGAGCTCTGCATCCAATTACTATAGTTAGAAAAGAAATTGAAGATTTCTTTGCTACTTTAGGTTTTATGAGCATAGATGGTCCTGAACTTGAAAGTGATTATTATAATTTTACTGCCCTAAATGTTTTAGCTCATCATCCAGCTCGTGACATGCAGGATACATTTTATATTGATAGCAAAGATGAAGATAAGCAAGCTGATCTATTAATGCGCACTCAAACCTCCAATACTCAAGTTAGAGCGATGCTAAAACATGGAGCCCCTCTTAGAGCGATTGTACCAGGAAGATGTTTTCGTTGTGAATCAACTGACGCTAGGCATGAACATACTTTTTATCAGTTAGAAGGAATATTGATTGATGAAAATATTAATTTAGCTCATTTAAAAGCAGTTTTAGAAGAAACTGGAAAATTTTTATATGGACCAAATACAAAATTAAGAACCAGGCCAAAATACTTTCCATTTGTTGAACCAGGTTTAAACGGTGAGTTTAGTTGTTTTCTGTGCCAAGGAAAAGGTTGTCGAGTGTGTAAAAATTCTGGTTGGCTTGAAGTTTTAGGTTGTGGTTTGATTCATCCCAATGTTTTAAGGGCTGGTGGAATTGATCCAGAGAAATACTCTGGCTTTGCTTTTGGTTTCGGTTTAGATCGACTAGTGATGTTAAAATATGATATCAACGATATTCGCAATTTTCATAGTGGAGATCTAAGATTTTTAAAACAATTTTAAATTTATGTATATATCCTATAATTTACTAAAAACATTTACAAAAATTCCAAAAACTTTATCAACTGAAGAGTTAGCTAGTCTTTTAAATCTACATACAGTGGAAGTAGAAAAAGTTATAGACTTAAAAGATCAGTTTAAAAATATTGTTGTTGCTGAAGTTATAGAAGTTAAAGCTCATCCAAATGCTGATAGATTAAGCCTAGTTAAAGTTAATGATGGTAAATTAGATTTAGACATTGTTTGTGGAGCTAGTAATGTTGAGCCTAAACAAAAAATTGCCTTAGCCTTACCAGGAGCAATTTTAGCTAATGGTTTAGAAATAAAAGAGACAGAAATTAGAGGAGTTAAATCTAGTGGTATGATTTGCTCTGAAGACGAATTAGGTTTAGGTGAAGAACAAGAAGGAATTCTAGTTTTAGATAAAAAAGCTAAAAAAGGTCAAAGCTTATCTGAACATTTAAATTTAGATGATATTATTTTTGAAATTGATAATAAATCTCTGTCACATAGAGCTGACCTTTGGGGGCACTACGGTTTAGCCAGAGACTTGTCAGCAATTTTAAAAAGTCAATTAAAGCCCTACAATGAATTCATAGAAGAAATAAATAATGAAGAAGGCGAAGCTTTTAAAGTTAAAGTTGCAAAGGAAGATTTATGTCCTAGATATTTAGCTTGGAAAGTAGAAAATATTACAGTCAAAGATTCTCCTTTATGGCTAAAGAATAAACTTCTAGCCGCTGGATATAGACCTATTAATAATATTGTCGATGCTAGCAATTATGTCATGATAGAAAGTGGTCAACCATTACACACCTTTAGTGCTGAAAATATTGAAAAAATAGAAGTTAGATTGGCTAAAAAAGGAGAGAGTATAAAGACAATTGATGAAAAAGACAGGGCTTTAAGTGAAGATGATTTACTAATTACATCAGGAAAGGATGTTTTAGCTATTGCTGGAATTATGGGAGGTTTAGATAGTGCAGTTAATACAGATACTAAGTCAATAATTATTGAATCAGCTAATTTTGATGCTGTATCTATCAGAAAAAGTTCACAATCTTTAAATTTGCGAACTGAAGCTTCTGCTCGCTTTGAAAAATCAATTGATCCTGAATTAGCACCACTGGCACTTAAAAGATTTGCTACTATTTTAAAAGAATTATGCCCTGAAGCAAAATTTATTTCTCAAGCAAGTGATGTTGTTAACTATTTAAATGAAAAAGTAAATAAAATTGAGCTAGACTATAGTTGGCTGTGTAATCGAATAGGTAAAACAATTGAAAAAGAAGAAGTGATTTCAATTTTAAAACATTTAGGTTTCACGATTGAAGTTAATGAGGATAAATTATTAATTACTATTCCAAGTTGGCGCGCGGTTAAGGATGTAAAAATAAAAGAAGATATTTTAGAAGAAGTTGCTAGAGTTTATGGTTACAATAATATAGAATCTAGTTTACCAGAATTAAAACTAAAACCCTTAACTGCTAATTATGAATTAAAACTGGAAAGAGAAATTAAAAATTTTTTAAGTCAATCAGCAAATTTTTATGAAGATTATAATTATGCCTTCGTTGATGAAAAACAATTGCTTAAAATGGGAATTGAGACTTCATCTTATCTGCGTTTAGCAAATCCCAGCTCACAAAATTATAATTTATTAAGACAAAGTTTAGCTCCTAATTTAATTCAAAGCATTATTTTAAACCAAAATAATTTTAAGGACTTAGCTTTTTTTGAAACCGGTAAAGTCTTTTTACCTATTGAAGGTAGCTATGACAGAGAAGGAAAGAAAGAAAAATTACCACTACAAGAAAAAAAGATAGGACTAACAATTGCTGGATATAGTGATTCATTTTCAAAGGCTAAAGGTGTGGTTGAAGTTTTAATAAAGAGTATATTAGGAAAAAATCAACAAGTAGATTTTACTATTTTAGAAAATAAACTATCTTGGTTTGACCAGGATTGGTCTGTAAATATTAAATTAGAAAATGAAAATTTAGGTTATATTGCAAAAGTAAATAAAGAAGTAGCGGATAAATTAGGAATAAAATTAGAAACAGTGTTTTCAGAAATTGATTTTTCCAAATTATTAGATATATATAAAAATATACCCGGTGTAAAATATCAAGAAGTTTCTAAATTTCCGGCAGTAGAAAGAGACTTAGCTTTTGTAGTTGATAAAAAAATAAGTTATAATAAATTATATAAAACTATTTCTAATTTTAGTCCGTTAATAGCGAAAGCTGAATTGTTTGATGTTTACTCTGGTGATAAATTAGATAGTAATTTAAAAAGTTTGGCTTTTCATGTAAGTTATCAATCATTTGAAAAAACCTTATCAACTCAGGAGGTAGATCATATTCAAGATAAACTAATTAAGTATTTAGCTGATAATTTTTCAGCGCAATTAAGAGATTTTTAAAAAATAATAATATATAAAAATATGTTTGAAACATCAGTTGATATTTTAAATTGGGCTATAACTTTATCAGTTTTAGCAATTGCTTTTTTTATTTGCTGGGGTCTTTATTATATAATTAACACCTTTCGTCGAGGTGTGAAAATAGTAAGGAAAGCAGAAAATATTGTTGGTAAGTTTGAAAGTTTACTAGATTTAATTAAAAATAAAATTTCCAGCAGTGCCTCTTATTTGTATATGGTAACTGAGCTTGTAAAAAAAATCAGTCAAATGATGAAGGACAAAAAAACTGATAAAAAAGAAGAGGATGAAAATTATGAATATGAAGTTAAGCCTAAAAAAAGAGGTAAAAAAAAGAAATAAATGTTAAATAAAAGATTATAAACGGCTTGAGCAATTTTTATTTGAACAGATCAATTTATTATCTTTATTTATCATTAAACTTTTACATTCTGGGCATTTTTTTTCACTTGGCTTTGTTTGGTATAAATTTTTACACTTAGGATAATTATTGCACGCATAAAAAGCTCCTCGTTTGTTAACCTTTTTAACAATTTTGCCTTGACTACAAGCTGGGCAAGTAATATTTAAATCATCATCAACACTTTTAATATTTTTACATTTAGGAAAAGCTGAGCAAGCTAAAAAGGGTCCATAGCGACCTTTTTTTATTTGCATAAGTGATTGGCATTTATCACACGTTTTTCCTTGATGTTTTTTCTCTAATTCTTTTAATTCTTCATCTTTTTCTTGATTTTCTTGTTTTTTTAAGCTTTTAATATTTTTACATTCAGGATAATTTGAACAGGCAAGAAATTTTCCATAGCGTCCGGTTTTAATAATCATTTTTGCACCACATTTATCGCATTTTTCTTGACTTTCCTCGGTTGGTATAATATCGCTTTTTTTTAATTCCTTGTCCTTAACTTTAATTTTATCAACAAAAGGGAAATAAAAATCTTTAATTATTGGCTGCCAATCTTTTTTACCCAAAGCAATTTTATCTAAATTGTTTTCCATTTCGGCTGTGAAATTATAATCAACAATTTCAGAAAAATGTTTAACCAACAAATCATTAACTATAAAGGCAATATCGGTTGGAAATAAACGTTTCCCTTCATCACGATCGACGTAATTACGGGCAATAACAGTGGAAATAGTTGGTGCATAAGTAGAAGGACGGCCAATACCATATTTTTCCATTTCTTTTACAAGACCAGCATCGCTGTATCGAGCTGGTGGTTTGGTGAAGTGTTGATTGGTATCAATTTTTTCTAAAATTAATTCATTTCCAATTTGCCAGTCAGGTAAATTTTGTTCTTTGGTTTTTTCGGGATAAATAGATAAATAGCCGGAAAATATTAATATTTGCCCATTAGCTTTTAATATATATTCTTTTTTAGCTTTTGCCTCTATTTCTATTGAACTATTTTTTAGTTTAGCAGCGGGCATTTGACTAGCAATAGCTCTTTGCCAGATTAGTCGGTAAAGTGGTAATAATTTTTTGTCTATTTTAGGTTCCAAACTTTCAGGATCTTGGGAAGCTTGAGTGGGTCTAATAGCTTCATGGGCTTCTTGAGCTCCTTTGCTTTTACCTTTAAATACTCTTGCTTTATCTAAACAGTATTTTTCACCTTGATGTTTTTTTAACCATTGTCTTGCATCTTCTAAAAAGTTTTTAGATAAATGTAGAGAATCAGTTCTCATATAGGTAATATGGCCTTGTTCGTAAAGCCTTTGAGCTACAAGCATGGTTTGTTTTGCTCCATAACCAAGTAAACGGTTGGCTGTTTGTTGAAGAGATGAAGTAGTAAAAGGAGGTAAAGGATTTTTGCTAGTTTCTTTTGCACTGATGTTTTTAATTTTATATTTAGCTTTTTTTAAATCTGAGCTAATTTCATGTGCCAGTTCTTTTTTAAGTTCTAATTTTGGAATTGTTTTTCCTTGGACTTTATTTAACTCGGCTTGACATGATTGATCATCTTTTTTTAGATGAGCAAAAATAGACCAATATTCCTCGGCTTTAAATTTTCGCACTTCTCTTTCTCTTTCTACAATTAAACGAACCGCAACACTTTGCACTCTACCAGCAGAAAGTCCTCTGGCTACTTTTTTATATAAAAATGGAGAAAGCTTATAGCCCACTAAACGATCTAAAACTCTTCTAGCTTGTTGAGCATTAACTAAATTTTCGTTAATTGTTTTTGGATCTTTTAAAGCTTTTAATATAGCGTCTTTGGTAATTTCGTGAAAAACTATCCGACTATAATCGTTGTCTGATAGCTTTAGAATTTGCTTTAAATGCCAAGCAATTGCTTCTCCTTCTCTGTCTTCATCAGTAGCTAAAATAACTTTTTGGGCTTTTTTAGTTTTTGTTTTTAAAGCCTCAATAGTTTTTTTGGCTTTACTAGGAATTTCATAAGAAGGTGTAAAATTATTTTCTACATCTACTCCTAAGTTTTTTTGAGGCAAATCCCTAATATGACCATAAGAGGAGGTGATTATAAAATTTTTATCCAAAAATTTGCCTATTGTTTTAGCTTTGGTTGGTGACTCAACAATAATTAGTTGCATAGATTTATATAATTTATTTACTATACCTAGTGTAGCGTTTTTTTAAGAGCTGTCAATATTTAAACTTTCTTCTATATCTTTATAGTTCAAAATTACTTTAGCTCCGTTTTTTATTAATTGATTATTTCCTTGACTATATTGTAAGTTAATATTTGCAGGCACAGTTAGGACTTCACGATTAAAGTCTAGGGCCATATAGGCAGTAATTAATGCGCCCGATTTTTTCTTTGCTTGAATTACTAAACTTGCCATAGACAATCCTGCCAATATACGATTTCTTTGGGGAAAGTGATGTTTTAAAGGGGGAGATAAAGGAGGAAATTCAGAAATAATTAATCCATTATTGATTATAATTTCATTAGCCAGACTTTGATTTTCTTTTGGATATATAGAGTTATTATCAACTCCAGACCCTAAAACAGCAATTGTTTTTTGTTGATTATTTAAAGCTAGCCTGTGTGCTAAACTGTCTATGCCGTAAGCTAGACCGCTAACTATAATAATATTTTTATTTAATTTAGGTATTAGTTCATTAGCGGAGTAAATTCCATATTGATTAGTTTTTCTTGAACCAACAACACTCAATTGTTTTTTATTTTTTAGTAATTTTTTGTTGCCTTTTAAAAAAAGCAGGATAGGTGGATTAGGAATTTCTTTTAACAGTGGTGGGTAGTTATCATCCTTAAAGTAAAGTAAATCGATATTTTCTTTATTTATAATATTTATGATTTTTTTAATATCAAAAGTTTTTCGGAAATGTAAAAAATCGTTAATTAGCTTATCGTTTAAATTTAATTGCTTTAAGTTTTGATAATTAGCATTAAGAGCTTTAGACCAGCTATAAAAATATGAATATAGTTTTTTTAAAGTAACTGGACCAAATCCAGAAAAGCAAGCTAAGGTGAGTAGGGCATTTTTTTCATATTTATTTTCTATTGACATAAATAAAATTGATTGTTAATCTCAAAAGTTAAAAAAAGGCTTAGTTTAATGCTTGTGTGAAGTTGGTTTTTTCTGACGTTCCTCCTGGTCAGAAATATTACCAAATAACATGAGCATTAAACTAAGCCTTTTATAAATCATGTTTTTGCCCAGAAGTAATTTTGCCCAAACCGCCCCTCTTAGATTTGGTAAAATTGATTTCTGAGCAAAAAAATAACTACCAAGAATTTTCACTTACATGTGGCCACGCTTTTTCAACTGTATTTAATAATTTATCTAGTTCTTCTTGATTGAATTTTTGTAGAACAAATTTATTGGCCGGAATAACTTGTTTTAAAAGTGGGGTTTTGATTCCCAAGCGCAGACGATTGAATTTTTTAGTGCCTAGTCGGTTAATAATAGACTGAACTCCTCGGTGACCAGCACTACTGGAATCAGAAACAATTTTATATTCTCCTAAATTTATATCAATATCATCGTGAATAATGGTTAAACAATCCCTTAAGTTGCTATTTTTTTTAACAATTAAGCCGTATTTTTTAGGTAAGAATTTGTAATAGTTCATGATTTTAAAAACACTATCACCTGACAAATTCATGTAAGTTAGGGGTTTAACGTATAAAATATCTTCTTCTTTGGCAACTAGAGCTTGAAATTTATTTTCTTTTCGCCACTTAGTTTTTTTAATGTATTTATCAACTGCTATCCAACCAGCATTGTGACGACTTTTTTCGTGTTGCGCTTCAGGATTTCCTAAAGCGACGACTACGTGATTTAACATATTTTAATTATTTATATTATAGCTTTTTTTAAATAAATTTAATTTAAAAAGATTATATATTTTTATTAAATAAAATTAGGACTTTTTACCGTGCACTTGCTTGTTATTTTCAACAATTAATTTTATTGGAGTACCAAAAAAATCAAATTGTTCGCGAAGTCGGTTTTCTAAAAAACGTAAATATGAAAAGTGAAGGGTGTCTTTAGCACCGATTCTAACTATAAAAATTGGAGGATTACTTTTACTTTGTTTTATAGAAAAAATATGAGGGGCTTTAGTTCCTTTTGCTTTAGCAGGTAGATGAATTTTAACCACTCTAGATAAAAATTTTTTTAATTGTGTGTCACTAATTTTTGTTTTTCTTGCTTGAGCAACTGGCAGGGCAGTATCTAAAACTTGGTTTATCTTACCTTTGTTTTTTGCGGATATAAAAATAATTGGGACCCAAAAAGCAAAAGGTAGGCTAACTCGAATATATTGTGTCCATTTTTTTCTGTCTCTATCTTCAATTCTATCCCATTTATTAGCGATAAATATTAAACTTTTTTTTCTTTTAAATATTTCTTCTACTATTTTAGCTTCTTGGTGAGTAATATTATCAGAGATATCAAAAACTAATAAAGCGATATCAGATCGATTAAGAGCTTTTAAAGATTTAGAAATACCGGTTTTTTCTAAACCTTTTGCTTTGTGACCATGTCGTGATATTCCCGCAGTATCAACTAAGCGAATATTTTGATCTTTATAAACAATCTTAGTGTCTTGTGGTTCTCTGGTGGTGTGTGGTTTTTCATTTACTATCACTCTTTCATAGCCCAATATAGCATTTAAAAGAGATGATTTACCCACATTAGGTTTACCAAGAATACTTATTCTAACTTCTTCATCACTGGTTTCTTCTTTTTTTTCTTGTTTGGGTATTTTTTTAGTTATTAAATCTAATAAATCACCAGAACCTGAACCTGTTTGAGCTGAAATTAAATTTGGTTCTCCAATTCCAAGTTGATTGAATTGAGCTGTTTCTGTTCTTTGTCTGCTACCATCAACTTTATTGGCTACTAAAATAACTTTTCCTTTAATATCATTTCTTTTGTTGATAGCTTTAGCTAAATCGCTATCTTCTGGTAAAATTCCGCTTTTTGTATCAACTAAAAAAATAATCACATGTGCGTTTCGCAGATAATTTAAAGCTTGTTTTTGAGCTTGGGTATTGATATTGTTATCTTTGCTGGTTTTATCTTTTTCAAGAAAATTAGCAGTTAGCAATCCTGCAGTATCGACTAATGTAAAATCGCGATGATTCCAAGAAACATCACCTAAGTTACAATCTCTAGTAGTGCCTTCAATATTAGATACAAGAGCTTGACTATCTTCAGTTAAACGATTAAATAATGTAGATTTGCCTACATTAGTTCGTCCAAAAATTACTACTAAAGGTAAATTTTTATTTTCATCTTTCATTTTATTAATTATTATCATCACCACCCAAAAGAACAATAAAGTCAATATTTTCTTTTTTGTATTCTTCTAACCAAGAGGGGGCGTCAAAAGCTAGTGATGCATTAGTTAAAACTTTAAGTTTTTCTAGTTCTTCATTGTTTCTGCCATAGGTTAAATCATAAATAATATTTTCTTCATAATCTCTTTTAGGTGCATTGTTAATATCTGAAATTGAAAAACCAGCTTGTCTTAAATTATCAGCAGTGTTGGTAGCCAATCCAGAAATCCAAGTTCCATTAATTACAACTATTTCAGCTTGAGAATAAACTTCTTTTTCTGTTTCCCCTGACTCTTCTTCTTCTACTACTACTTCTTCTTCTTCAGTGATTTTTTCTTCGCTAAAAACAGTGTTTACATATTTTTGAATTTCTTGAAAATTATTATCTTTGGGTATAAGTATAAAAGCACCGTTGTGTCCTTGAGAAGCTCTTAAAAGTCCATTAGGCGAATCATCAAATACATGATTGCTAATATTTTTTTCTTCTGTATCTTTAAATTTATCCCAAACTCTATACATCTCCCATACACTTAAATTGGTATGGATATTACTATCTAATTCAGATATAACTCTAGTTAAAGAAGCGGGTTTAAGTAGCATGTCAAGTGATAGTAATTCTCTTCTAATGGCCTCTAAAACTTTTTGTTGTCTTCTACCGCGAGCAAAATCTGAGCCTTCAATTCCTGGAGCATGGCGACTACGAACATATTTTAAAGCTAAGCTACCATCCATTTTTTGTAGTCCTTCTTCAATATATAAGTGTTGAAAACGGGCATAATAGTCTGGATTATCTTCTTCTCCTTCTATTGGATAATGTGGATCACTTAAGGTTCTTTCTACATCAATTTCAATTCCTCCTAATTCGTCAATTATATCTATAAAGCCAGAAAAATCTAATCTAAGATAATAGCTAATTGGAGTATCTAATATATTACTAACTACTTTAGCGCTGACCTCACCACCACTACCAGAATTATTGGCTTCTGCTAAGGCATTGATAGAATTTATTTTTCGCCAATTACTGGAAAATTGATTGGGGACCACTAAGTCTCTTGGAAGAGAAATTAGAGCAGCTTCTTTAGTTGATGGTTTTAAGCTTGCTAACATAACTGTATCAGCTAGTTGTGAGCCGTCATGACCATCACCACCAATACCAAGAAGAAGAATATTGATACGATCTTCTTCTTCACCAACTAGTTTTCTGTCTGCACTTTCAGTTAAATGTTTAATATTTCCCCAAAAAGTGTTTTCCTCAAGCCATTTACTAGTTTGTGGGCTAGATATGATAATTTTTCCAAATAAAATAAATATAGCAGTTATGCTAATTATTATAAAAAATCTAATTTTTTTATTTTTTCTATTTTTTTTTAAACTAAAATTATCTTCTAGATTTTCGTTTTCTTCTTGCATTTTGTTTTTAAAGTCAATCATAAATTAAAAAGTATTTTTTACTCTAATTACTTTGACAATTATTATTAAAAGTCGGGATGCCGGGAATTGAACCCGGGCTACATGCACCCCATGCATGCGTACTACCTTTATACTACACCCCGGGTTAATTTTTATTATTTATCGTTTTTGTTTTTATTTTTTCTGTCTTCAATTTCTTCTTTAGTTAAAAAACGATTTTTATTTTCTTGACTAAATTCTGTACCTGACTCTTTTAATTTTTCTCTTAAATTTTTTTGAATCGGATCTTCAAAGTTTTCCATATATATATTAATAAATTATAATCTTTATTATTTTATGATATTTTAGTTTTTTTGTCAAAAGTTAAAAAAATTAATTTTTAACTAATATTAGATAAAATAACTTATTTTTTGCTTTAAACAATAATATAGAGTAAAATAATAATATAATAATTTAATTTTATGAATAAGAAAAAAATAATCTTTTCTGGAATTCAACCAAGCGGAGAATTGCATATTGGTCACTATATTGGAGCCATTGAGCAATGGATTAAGTTGCAAAATGAAAACAATTGCATTTTTTCTATAGTTGACTATCACGCAATTACTGTAAACCATGATCCAGAATTACTTAAAAAAAGAAGTTTAGAAATTTGTAAACTATATATAGCCATGGGTATTGATCCGGAAAAATCAATTATATTTAAACAATCAGATATTTCCGCGCACACTGAACTTTCCTGGATATTTAATTGCAAGGGTTGTTATATGTCTGACTTAAAAAAAATGACGCAATTTAAGGATAAAGCTGGAGATAAACAAGAATTAGTTTCAGTTGGTCTTTTTAATTATCCAGTTTTAATGGCAGCTGATATTTTGCTATATGATACTGATATAGTTCCAGTTGGTGAAGATCAAAAACAACATGTTGAATTAACCAGAGATATTGCTAAAAGATTTAATCATCAATTTGGCCAAACCTTTAAAGTTCCGGAAGTAATGGTAAAAAAAGAAGGGGCTAGAGTAATGAGCCTAAGTGATCCTTATAAAAAAATGAGCAAAAGTGAGGCCAATAAAAATAGCTATATTGCATTACTTGACGCTCCAGATGTAGCTAGGAAAAAAATTAAAAAAGCAGTATCAGATTCTGGTAGTGGTATATACTATTTACCTGATGAAAAGCCAGCGATTTCAAATTTATTGTCAATTTATGCTTTTTTAGGAAACAGAGAGATTAAACGATTAGAGAAAGACTATAAGGACGTTGGCTATGGAGACTTTAAAAATGATTTAGCTGACATAGTAATTAAGTTTCTGGAAAAGTTTCAAGATAAATATAGTCAAATTAGTGATAGTCAAGCTGAAGAGATATTGGAGAAAGGTAAAGAAAAAGCTAAAGCAATAGCTGAGAAAAAATTAGAGGAAGTTAAGCGAGTAATTGGAGTAAAATAAATAAAAATATATTTTAAATACAAAAAATCACCTAAATAAAGGTGATTTTTTTAATATAGTGAAAATATTTTAAGTCTAATTGGCATCAATTCGTTACATTATGACTAGCATAATGTCGACCGTGTGGTCTCACCAGTGGTAATAACCACGATCTCCCTAGAAAGGAGGTGATTCATCCACAGCTTCCGCTACGGATGCCTTGTTACGACTTTGTCCCTGTCATCGGTCTTACCTTATTCCCGCATAAAGCGAGCTTTCGGGCACTACCGACTCCCTTGACATGACGGGCGATTATCTTCTTATAAACTTAAGAATTGATGTTCCCACTCAGCGAGCGGATTTCCCGCACTGAGCGAGCTCTAATGCATTTTCTGTTTTAACTGATATAATTTAGTTAAACCAGACTATATACATTAAAGTGATTCCTTCCTTTAATTATAAATTAAAGTACTATGAATCAGCTGACTTCTAATATAGCGTTAGTTTAATTATATCATTAATAAATATATTAATGAAGCCACTAATATTAGATCTCCCGGGGTAAATTAGTTTTCCTTTCCTAGCATCCTAAAACGAATTTTTATTGAATCTTCCCTAGGCTCACCACCCAATCAAAGGTCGATTCTTCGTTTTATATCTTTAGGCTACTATTTGTCTTGAGATCCTCCGCTAATTTCCTCGCGAAAATTAACTATCTCTTAACTACGCTCCTTAATAGACAAAAAGGAGGAACGGATTTTAACCGTTTGGAAAATTAATCTGCCCGGCGCAGATATTGTGAGTACAAGACCCGAGAACGTATTCACCGTGGCATAGCTGATCCACGATTACTAGCGATTCCAGCTTCATGAGGTCGAGTTGCAGACCTCAATCCGAACTGAGAGAAATTTTTAGGGATTTGCTCCACCTTGCGGTTTGGCGTCCCTTTGTATTTCCCATTGTAACACGTGTGTTGCCCAAGGTGTAAGAACCATGCTGATTTGACGTCATCCCACCTTCCTCCCATTTAAAACGGGCAGTCTCTTATGACATGTAAAACATAAGAAAAGGGTTGCGCTCGTTACCCGACTAAACGGTACATTTCACAACACGAGCTGACGGCAACCATGCAGCATCTGTCTAGCACCCTCGAAGGCGGACCTGTTTCCAGGCCTTGCAGCTAGATGTCAAACCTTGGTGAGGTTCTTCGCTTATCGTCGAATTAAACCACATGTTCCACCGCTTGTGCGGGTCCCCGTCTATTCCTTTGAGTTTTAAGCTTGCGCTCGTACTCCCCAGGCGGGATACTTAACGGGTTACCTTAAATTAACAACACTGGCAGGGTCGATACTGCCAATGCTTAGTATCCATCGTTTACGGCGTGGACTACTAGGGTCAATGCTTCTTTATATTACTATAAAGGTTGGACTATATCATTTTCTAAAATTGCTTCCACTTTTTTTTCTTTAAAACTACGTATTTATTAATAGTTTCTTCAGAAAATTTAGTGTTTTTTGCTATTTCAGAAATCCAGCGTTGTTGAAGATGATTGTCGTGATAAAGTAATATCACTTTTGGTAACATTTCTTCCACCTCAATAGAGGGCAGAATAATTTGTAAAAAATTTTTTAATTGTTCAGTCGATCTTATCCATAATCGCCAATACTCTCGTTTTTCATTTTTATAGTTAAGATAGACTGGTGAAATCTTAGTTTCAATTTGCCAATTAATCTGCAAATATCTAGCTAAAATTTTAATTGATTCTTTATCAAAGCCATCAGTACAGAAAACTCCTTTTCGTCCATTGGAAATTATTGATCCATCATCTAGCCACCAAATGGCTAGTGACAGTGGAGTCATATAATTTAACCAACGACGACTGATTTTAAATTTTCCTTTTTTATGAGTAAAATTATATATATCAGTTAAAGTTTCAAGCGCTTTGCTTTGATACCGTAATTTAGGTTTTTTAGAAAAGCCTAAATCATTTTTTTGAATCCAATAATTCTTATCTCTCGATATTTCTTTTAACTTACTTAGTTTCCAGAAAAAATATTTTTTCTGTAAGCTAGAATGTCGAAAAGAAAATCTCGCATTTTTATAAGGTTTATGGATTTTTAGTGAACCATCGCCCAAGAGAGATCCTAAGATTATCTCTTTAGTTTGGTCTAACAAAGGTACTTTTTGATATTGATTCATATAGTTTATATCATTAGCACCCTCTATTTTTAATCAACTTCATAGTCTCTACGGGGTTCATATCAATAAATTGATGAACTTCCCTCGGGATTGCCCTAAATATGGTTGTAGTGAACCAAAAAAATATTAGGATTTTCCCCGATATAGCTGAATGCACTCTTAACGTCGCCGTTAAGAGGGACACCGTTTACTGCTTGTCAAATTAATGACTACAGTTAGGATTTATCTAATCCTATTCGCTCCCCACGCTTTCGTCCCTTAGTGTCAGATCCGTCCTAGCAAACTGCCTTCGCATTTGGTGTTCCTGCTGATATTAATGGATTTAACCCCTACACCAGCAATTCCGTTTGCCTCTTCCGGTCTCTAGATTATCCATCTCTCCCTCAGCCCCAAGGTTGAGCCTTGGGATTTAACAGGAGATGTGATAAACCACCTACGGACGCTTTACGCCCAATAAATCCGGATAACGCTTGGGGCCCTCGTATTACCGCTGCTGCTGGCACGAGGTTAGCAGCCCCTTATTCATCAGGTACCGTCATGGATTCTTCCCTGATAAAAGTATTTTACACCCCGAAGGGCTTCTTCATACACGCGGCGTCGCTCCTTCAGACTTTCGTCCATTGAGGAAGATTCTTGACTGCAGCCTCCCGTAGGAGTCTGGGCAGTGTCTCAGTCCCAGTGAGGCGGGTCATGCTCTTACACCCGCTACCCGTCATTGCCTTGGTGAGCTTTTACCTCACCAACAAGCTGATAGGACATAGGCCCCTCCCAAAGCGCCGGAACTTTAATAATTAAACATATGTTTAATTATACTATCGAGTATTACCCCACCTTTCGGTGGATTATTCTCGACTTTGGGGTAGGTTACCAATGTGTTACTCTCCCGTTTGCCATGCCGATATTGCTATCAGCATTCGACTTGCATGCCTTAGACACGCCGCCAGCGTTCATCCTGAGCCAGGATCAAACTCTCTTTTAAAAGTTTTAATCAAGTACTCTTGATAAAGCTTTCGCTTATATAGATCCGTTTATTAAAACGGAATAAAAATTTGTTTATCCGAATTGATGCCAATTAGCATCAAAATTATTTTCACCAAGTATTCAGTTTTTAAAGGACAAATAAAATAAATTAACTAAGTTAGAAAAAAACAGAGATATAAAAAATATCTTGTTTTATTAACTTTATTTTATTTTATTATTCTTGTAAGCAATTATAAACAAACTTAAAAAACTTGTCAAGAGTTTGTATTAGTCCAGCACATTTTGGAAAAGCATCCATTATTTATTAAATAATCCACAGGAGACATTAGATTTAAACTCCAGTGATATCTTTTAGTATTATACCATATTAACCAATCTATTGTT
>PWHG01000041.1 GCA_003554785.1 Candidatus Falkowiibacteriota bacterium | reverse complement strand
CCTTTACGGACGTGAGCACCTCATAAAGGCCCTCCAGGTCGCTTCGCGTTTCAAGGGTATCGAGCGCGTCGAAACGGTTGTGAACTTTCATTCCCTCACTATCCATTCTTTCGCGCGCTTCTTTAGAGTCGAGTCGCACATTGCCGTAGTCATCAACGGAAATAACCACAATCTTTCGTCGGGTCCGCCAGCCGATCAGATTTTTTACATTCAGAATAACGGAGGCTTTTAGTGTCATAAATATCCGGTGATTTAGAGATGGTACAGCAGGTTTGTCGGTATTGCCAAACTTAATGAATATGTGTGATAAATTTTCAGCCTAAACATACAGTTATAATTGCATGGTATTGTAATTTCAAACCAAGCTAACATCACAAAATTTGATCAATATTTAAAATCTTTCAAGAGTTTCGGTTCCAATAGATCTGTTCTTTTTTGATAACTGCGCTCTATATTCACCCAGTTGGTTTCAATCAAATTAAAGCTGAATTTATTTTGTTATATTTATGCAGGTAATCAATCCATTCAAATTGAGAACTCAATAGACTATTCGTGACCGAGATGACTGTTTTTAGTTAGCAATTTCGCTGTTAAGAGTAGTCCTGTATGCGTATTATTTTATTTTAACACACGCGGATTATTCTCCCATTCATTCTATTTTGAGATATGGCAGAACATATAAATTTACTTTGGACAGGGGGGTGGGACTCCACCCTGAGATTATTACAGCTACTCCTGATTGAAAAAAAGAGAGTACAGCCCCACTATATTATTATCGGTACGAGAAAGTCCACGCCGAATGAAATTGCGGCGATGGACAGAATCAGGAAGCACCTGATTAACAAGCACCCATTTGTAAAAAATCTGCTGCTGGAAACACAATACATTAGTGACAGTGCTTTAAACACAGATGAGGAGATAAGTGAGGCATATGCAACTCTGAAAAAACAGAATCACATTGGACAACAGTACAGTTCTTTGGCAAAGATTGCCAAGCAGTATGAATTTACTGATTTTGAGTTATGCATTGAAAATGGAGAATTTGCTAACAATTTTGTAATACCTTTTTTGTATGTAAATAATTCTGTGCAAGCTCCCGTATATCGGATCAGTAAAACCAATACCCCGAACGCGGTAGAGCAACTCTTTAGTTACTACACATTTCCGCTTGTTAAACTCAGCAAAGAGGAAATGATTGATTATGTGAAAAAACAGAATTGGATAAACATCATGAACATGACCTGGCTTTGTCACCGGCCAATATTAGGCAGATATCCCTGCGGTGCATGCAATCCCTGCAGATTTGCCATATTGGATGGGATGTCATGGAGAGTACCCCTTCCTTCCCGGCTTATTGGTGGAACAGTTAAAAAGGTTTTCAATTCAAATCCAATAGTAAAATGCCGGAATATTTTAAAGAAATTCTGACTGTAAATAGTTGATTGTCTTGGAACTATTTAAATAGTACACTGCCTATTAAATTTATCAAAAACCAATACCGAAATAGTTCATTATACCTAAAATAACATCTCCAAATGGCAGGCTAAATAGAGGAATTGCCAAAAACATTAAAAGATAGATGACTCTCATATTCATGTTATGATTTGTGCTTTGAGCAAACCCCATAACGGTTAATAGCATGGCAAATCCTCTTACGGTAGCAATAGGATAAGTCGTAAGCATAAATATAAGGAGGGGCAGATCTCTCCACTTTGAAAATTTAAATCTCTCCGGAATTAAAAAAGAGATTGCAATTAAACCTTCTATAAATACTGTCCAGTACGCCATAAACACAGCAATGTTCACCAATCGGGATGAACCTTGAAATGAACCTGATTCCATGCGATTTGTTGAGTTTTTAAGGCTTTCGTAGACTTCCAGATTCAAAACCCTCATTTCAGAAGAAATTCCTCCCATAATTTCGGCAAACCGGAAAAACCGGTCATCGGTAAGAAATGTAAAGTAGAAGAACGTGCCGTCTAAGAACTCAGGAGAGAGCAGTTTCCACAAAGTGGCAAATGCAAAACATAAACCAATCAAAATTCTGGCGTTGAAAGAGATTGATTTGATTGGTTTTGCGACAAACATGGATAGTGCTATAGCTAAAATCCAGTACACAGTAAGATAAATATGATTATCCGCTGTAAGAAGCAGAGGTATAAAACCAACTATGATGAAGAAACTTAATAGAGACCAATAAATTGCGGACCTTCTAACGAATCCCAATAGGAGAGCTACCGGAATAAGCAGGTAAATAATACCGGTAAGAATCTGGGTGTGATCCATGAATAGAAGGATCACTAAAAGAGTCATTATCAATACAGTATCGAAGAATCTATCTCCGATTATTCGTTCATTTATTGAACTTAGAAAATGGATAAAATGATCTTTACGTTGTTTCATCTAATATCATCTGACAGATTCTTTTTTGGAAGAAATATCTCTAATTTTTTTAACTCAATCTTGTTCGACTTTATATCATAGCTGAACTTCATAACATTAACGGAAACACTGTCAATCTTTACAACTCCTGGTTCAGTCGGTATAAGTAAAAAAAAAGAGTCTATTCTGGTGTCAATTTCATTTACAGAGTCTTTTCCCCAGGTAATTTGAAGCGCTCTTTCTGTTAATATATTGAGGGCCGAAACAGTCGGTATCGATTTAATTTTATTTAGACTCTCATTTCTTCTGATAAGAAACTGTGGATCTATAATAAATTTTTCGCCGGCACTGTGTGCTGTTATTTGTATTGGCCGCCTCTCCATTCTGTCGATAGTTGCAAACATGCCAAATCCGCCACCCTTCCATGGCGTCAGGTTTCTATTATATACCAAATAAATTTGGGTAAGAGCAACTAAACACAATAAAAATGGAACAAAATATTTTGAGAGCGTATCAATTTTATTCATTTTTTGAAACCACTGCTACATTTTTTTAGATTAAATTTTACCAAACCCAAATTTGATAAAAAATATATTTAGAGCATATAATATCTAATTTTACTACACTCTATATTTTCATTATATGTTATTATTTATATTTTATTTACCACCTTCTCCTGAATACCCATATGTTACTTTTACAGTATTTTTTTCTTCTCTGTCAAACTTGTTTTTCTCATTCTCATGAAATACCTGGAATTATATATTTTTTTGATTTTTGGGCCAATTAGCCTGGAAATTAGTGGTATTCTATGTTTAGTAAATTCATCGTTGGCTGTCTGAATACATGGATTACATCCCCCGCAAGGATATTTACCGAAAATTGGTTTATGACAAATCCAAGTCTTATCCAAAATAGGCTTCCAGCCTTTATT
>PWHG01000031.1 GCA_003554785.1 Candidatus Falkowiibacteriota bacterium | reverse complement strand
TTGAATAATCAAGCCCCGGCAAACTCAATTGCCGGGGCTTATTGTATGGATGATATGCTACAGTCTGACCTGGCTTAAGCTTTTGGCCGCCGGGCATATACTGCGCATCCGTGCTTCTTTATCGGACCACCTGTATCCGCTGTACAACCACGCCTTCTGCAGTAGTCGCACGCAGGATGTAAGTTCCTTCACGCAGTCCCTGCAGGTTTATTACATAATCGGCACTGTCGGGTTGACCCTGGTACACCACGTTGCCCAGCATGCCGATCAGCATCACTTCCTGAATGGGTGCATCTGCGCGGATGTTGAGGCGGTCACGGGCCGGATTCGGGTAAGCCTCCATTTGGGCCAGTTCAGGTTCAATGGTTCGTGTATCGTCTTCGCCGTGCATCTCGATTTTGACCCCGGTGAGCAACAAACGGTCCATATCTTCCACATCATGATGGCGGAAAGCCACGTACACGGTTTGCCCTTCATAATAGCTTAATTCCACCGATCTTTCCTGGAGTTCATTCTGAGGATGATCCTCGGAAATGGTCTCCGCATAAACCTCATCAAAGGATTCAGGATCCAGGTCGGTATAGGATAACATGATACTGTAGTGCTCTTGCCTGAAAGCGGGCGTGGACGCACCGGGGCCGACCCGGAAGGTCAATTCGATCTCCTGTCCTTCGGCGGTAATATTGTCCAGTTCAATGGGCGGACTGATCAGCCAGTTATCAGGCGTCAAAGCGACGTAATCCCCATCCTCATCCTGGTAGGAAGACCTGGACTGCATCCGTCCGTAAACCACTTCTCCGTCTTCGGAAACAGGGACATAATACCAGTTGAACCCATCACCATCGGCATCCACCGAACGCCACCCGTTGGGCAGCCAGGCTTCGGGTGTCTCCGCTCCGAAAACCTCCATGCCCATGAAGTTTTCTTCGTACACCAGTTCGTGTACATTGTGGTCAAAGACCCGGACAACCAGGAAGGCATTGTCTCCAAGGTCGAACTCAATATCGAACACCAGGTAGCCCGGTTCCATATCGGCAAAATAGGCAGCGGAAATGGTCAGCTGGTCACCTTCCACCTGGTAATGATCCGTATCCAGGGTTTCTTCTCCCACATGAATGGCTGTGACCTCACTGGCATCATTCCACGTAATGTTCACCACCACCTCTTCTTCCAGCTCCGGATCGTAGTCTGCCATAGCCGGTTCGATGACTGCCGGGGTGGCAGCGGCACCGATGTTGACCGTCAGTGGCACATCATCTCCGCTGTCAAACACC
Source organism: Candidatus Falkowiibacteriota bacterium (assembly GCA_003554785.1). GTDB lineage: Bacteria > Patescibacteriota > Patescibacteriia > Patescibacteriales > UBA12465 > PWHG01. The sequence goes on along the minus strand of PWHG01000031.1, from coordinate 2,072 downwards.
ACCTGAAACTCCATATCCCCCTCGGGGGCTTCGGCAAAATAGGCCTGCATAATGGTAAGTTCAGCACTGTCCTCATCAATGGTTTCTACCATGTAGTGGGGGCCTTCCTCAAGTTCCTCATCCCCGGACATCAATGCGGTAACCTCGGTGGCACCGTACCAGGTGATGGTCGTGCTCACATCCTCCGGATTGAGGGGGTTAAACACAAGCCGCTCAGGATAGACCGTGGCGCTGTTGACCCAGGCCACTTTCACATTATTCAGTACCAGCCTGTCCTGATCTTCACAATCATAATGGACAAAAGCAATATTGATCGCCTCACCTGCATAATTGCCCAGATCAATGTGACGACGGACATAGTTACGTCCACTCTCAGCTTCGGTGAGGGTTTCCTCCCATACAATGTGATCGTCTGAGAAATCGTCCGCCTGGTTGCCTTCCGTGGAAATGACTACTTTGTAATGTTCTTCAAAGAAATTGGCACCGGTGGCGGCAATATCGTAGGCCAGGAGTATGTATCCTTCACCCGGGCTGCCGGGAAGCTGTATCTCCGGGGTAATGAGCCAGTTCTCAGGGGTGAGGGCTTCACCATCCCAGGAGGCGGAAGCCATCACATTCATCAGGTCACCCGCTTCGAGGTACCAGTTCTCCCCGTCTCCGTCTGCATCAATGGCTGTCCAGCCGCTGTTGGCAAAGAAGCCCTCTGTGTCTTCATATGCTTCAAAGTTTTCCGCAAATGGCAGGTCATGCTCAATCTCTCCGTATTTTTCAACGGAAACATTGTTGATCAGCAGCCTGTCCTGATTTTCCGAATCAAAATGGACGAATGCAATGAATACCTCCTGCCCTGCATAATCGGAAAGGTCAATCTCGCGAAGTGAAAAACTCCAGTAACTCTCATCTTCAGTAATTGTTTCCTCCATGACAATGTGCTCTTCCTCAAAGTCTTCGACCGTATTGCCCCCTGTGGAAACAACGACCTTATATGTTTCGTCATAGAAGTTTTCACCGGAAGCCGCCACATCGTAAGCCAGGACAATGGTTTCCCCGCTGCTAAGTTCCGGAAGGTTTAACCGGGGCGTGATGAGATAGTTTTCCGGGGTCAGGGCGCCTTCATCGCTGTCCCATGACCGGGAGGCCATCAAATGAATATCATCGAAGCTATCGTAATGCAAAAACCAGTTGAACCCATCGCCGTCGGCATCGATGAGGGACCAGCCGCTGTTCTCCGCAAAATCATCATGATCATCATATCCTTCAAAATCATCGGCAAAGGGAAGTTCCTGCCCGGCGGGCATTTGCTCCTCTACCGCCACATTATTGATAACCAATCTGTCCTGATTTTCACAATCATAATGCACAAAAGCGATATAGACTTCTTCACCGGCATAATCTCCCAGATCGAGTTCACGCAGTGCAAAACCCCAGCCACTTTCATCCTCCGTAAGGACCTCTTCAAACAAAATATGTTCTTCATGAAAATCTCCGGCTTCATTGCCGGTGGTGGAGACCACCACTTTGTATTTCTCCTCATAGAAGTTGTTTCCGGTGGCTGCCACATGGTAGCTTAGTACAAGGCTGTGGCCGTCTGCAGGTACAGTCAGGCTGATCAGGGGGGTGATGAGATAATTCTCCGGGGTCAGGCCACCTTCATCGCTGTCATAAGAGCGGGATGCCATCACATGGATGTCATCAAAATCGTCGTAATGCAAAAACCAGTTGAATCCGTCTTCGTTTGCATCGATGAGGGTCCAGCCACTGTTCTCCACAAAATCATCGTGATCGTCATACCCTTCAAAATCCTCCAGAAAGGGCAGGGATAGCGCCTGGGCCTGAACCTGGGTTGCGGCAGGTAATAAAAAGGCCATCAGAAAGGAAATGGTCATAATTAAGTGTAAATGTCTTTTCATACGATATGTTTTTGGCGTGAATAAAGTATTTCAATATCTCGTCGCTAAGTTATTAAAATTTCGGGTTAAAGCAAACAGTACCCTCTGTCGGGATTTTATGATATTTTTGTTATGAAGTTAGAAGGTGGAAGGTGGAGGACGAACCGTGTGGTGATTGGACCC
>PWHG01000079.1 GCA_003554785.1 Candidatus Falkowiibacteriota bacterium | reverse complement strand
ATTGCTTTCATCTTTTTTCATTTCTTTTTCCATAAATTTAAAAATTAATTATTAAATTATAATAAATCTACCAATTTAAATAAGTTATTGTTACTTGTAAAACTGTAGCAAAAGCTACCCAAAGAAGATAAAAGACATTAATATACGCTACCCAAGGAATATAAGGATAAATAACTATTAAAGCCCAAATTAATGTACCCAAGATTAAAAAAATATCAATTGTCGCTAAAATATTGTTTCCCAGACCAAACTGTAAATAAGTAAATAATAAATTAAAAATAATATTTAAAATAAAAGGTAAAGCTACAATTTTAGGAATATTTCCTTTGGCTATCTGATAAAAAACAAAGGAATAGGAAATAATAATAATTATATAAAGTATAAGCCAAACTGGACCAAATAAATACCCCGGTGGTGCCCATTCTGGTTTAATAAATTGACTATATTGTTCACTGCTGTTCATATATTTATTATTAAAATTTAAATTTTTTAATTATATTATATTCTGCTCCTTTAGGTTTTAAAATTGACTCAAATAAAACAAATGAGTTGTGTATCTCCTGCCAATTAATTTTTTCCTTTACGGCAAAGAAAGGTAAATTCTTAAATCTAGCTAGAGTTAAATGTGGATGAAAATTTCTTGAAATTCTTTTTTGATTTAAGCTATTTTCAATTTTATTTTTCAAATTATCTAATTCAAGATTATAGTCACCTAAAGCCCAAATTAAGCGAGGGTTTTCTGGTCTTGGTCCAAAGTCAATTAACTTATATGCAATACTTATCTTTTTCTGATCAGTTTTTATGCTCGATAAAGTATCAATTAAAGCAGAAATATTTTCACAATTAAAAGGTGGTACTAGAGTTAGATGTAAATTTCTTGGCTCTATAAACCTAACCGGCCAAGCTAATTTATCCTCCTTCCAACTCTTTACCCTTTCTTCAATCTCGGGGTTAGTCTTTAAAGCAATAAATACTCTTTTCATATATTAATATTAACATAATAAACAATAAACAAACAAGTATTGACTTACTATTTAATTATGCTATAATCAAATAGTATTACTAAATAATTATCTAATAATAAAATAGTATGATAAATAGAAACATTTTTTCTAGTATTTGGAGAAAAATCAATTCACATGAAATAATTCTTTTAAATGGTCCAAGGCAGGTGGGTAAAACCACTATTATGAAACAAATAATAGAAAAATTAAAAAAAGAAAAAAATATTAAAAAAGATCAAATCTTGTATTTTGATCTAGAAATATCAGAGGATTTAATCATTTGGTCTGACCAAAATACTGCTTTATCAGCTTTACCAAAAAATGAAACTAATAAAAAATATTACATTTTTATTGATGAATTTCAAAAGTCAAATTCAATTGGCTCAACTTTGAAAGTCATTCATGATCATTACCCACATATTAAACTAATAATTACTGGCTCAGCCTCATGGTATTTAGATATTAATGAAAGTTTAATGGGAAGAAAAAGAGTCTTTCCTATCTGGCAACTCAGTTTTTCTGAGTTTTTAAACTTAGAAAAAAATCAAAAAATAAAAACTATTTTTAACTCATCATTAAATAATATATTAGAAATTAATCAAGATTCTTTAGATTTATTAAATAATTATTTACTAGAATTTATAAGGTATGGCGCTTACCCAGAAGTAATTAACGCTAAATCAAAAAATGAAAAAAAAGAAATATTATCTGAGATAATAAATTCTTATATATTAAAAGATGTTCAGTTATATAATTTCAGTGCTACGTCTATACAAGTTAGAAAAATTCTTGTTTTACTAGCTGATCGAGTAGGTTCCTTGTTAGATATTAATAATTTAAGTTTGAATATTGGTTTAGGTCGCACAGCCATGCTTAATCGCTTAGATCTTTTAAAAAACACCTTTGTTTTAAATATACTTCCTCCTTTTTATACCAATAAAACTAAAGAGATAGTAAAAAACCCTAAAGCCTACATAAGTGATTTTGGATTGAGAAATAAAATTTTAGATAATTTTAATATCGTTGCGCAAACAAAATACTTTGGACAAAATATTGAAAATTTTATTATGACTGAATTTTTAAAAAATAATAAACAAGATTCACTTTATTATTGGCGAAGTAAAAATAAGCTTGAAGTTGATTTTGTAATTAAAAAAGATAATAATTTAGTTCCCATAGAAGTAAAATCAGGCAATGAGGAAAGTATTCCAGATGGATTAAAACAATTTATTTCTACATATAAACCAAAAGAAGCTTATCTCTTAAATTGGTCAAAAATCAAAAATGTTAAATACAAAAAAACTAAGGTCAAATTTCGACCTCTTTGGTATCCTGTGGATAAAATATAAATCTTTACTAAAAAACAATTAACCGTCATAATATTATAGGTTATAAATTAATAATAAATTATATGGCAAGAATTATTTCTAAAGGATATTCATTCAATGATGTATTAATATCTCCAAAATACAATAAAATTAAATCACGCAAAGAAGTCAATTTTCAAACAAAAGTAACTAAAAACTATACAATAGACATTCCTATTCTTGTAGCTAATATGGACACTGCTTGTGAAAGTAAAATGGCTATCGCTATTGGTCAACTAGGCGGACTTGGGGTTATTCACCGCTTTATGACTATTGAAGAACAGGTCAAAGAAGTAATTGAGGTAAAAAAATATAATTTAATTACAGCGGCTGCAATTGGAGTTAAGGATTTTGAAGAAAGAGCCAAAGCTTTAGAAAAAGCCGGAGTCAACATTTTAGTTTTAGATGTTGCTCATGGTCATTCCAAAAGAACTGGTAAAACTCTTGATTATCTAAAAGAAACCCATCCAAAAATCGATATAATGGTAGGCAATATTGCCACCAAAGATGCAGCTGAATATTTTATCAGCAAAAAAGCTGATGGCATTAAAATTGGTATTGGTCCTGGCTCAATGTGCACCACTAGAGTAATGGCTGGTGCTGGTGTTCCACAACTTACCGCTATCATGGACGCCTACGAAGCCAGTCAAGGCAGAGTTCCGCTTTGCGCTGATGGTGGTATGAAGAACTCAGGTGATATTGTTAAAGCAATTGGTGCTGGAGCTGATTGTATTATGTCTGGATCATTCTTTGCCGGTACAGATGAAAGTCCTGGTGATATAATTACAATTAAAGGAGAAAAATACAAAGAATATCGGGGAATGGCTAGCTATTTAGCGACGATTAAGAAAATGAACTTAGATGGTCAAAAAGTCAAGGAAGTGGTTCACGTTGAAGGTGAGATGACTAAAATTAAATACAAAGGATCTGTGACTCCAATTGTCAATAAATTACTAGGCGGACTGGCATCAGGCATGACTTATGTGGGCGCTAAAAGTATTGAAAACCTAAAAGGCAAAGCTGATTTTGTTGAAATTAGCCCTGCTGGATATAATGAAAGT
>PWHG01000011.1 GCA_003554785.1 Candidatus Falkowiibacteriota bacterium | reverse complement strand
TGGATTGTTGATGTCATGGTTAATGAAAACAAAATTATCATCAGCTAATAAATGATCAATGTTTCTCTGACGACTAGTGATAAAATTATCTACACAAATGACCTTAGAGGTTTTAACTAACTCATCGCACAGGGGGGAACCAATAAAACCAGCACCACCAAAAACTACTACATTTTTTTTATCAAAAATTACTTTTTTTGCCATATATTTTTTTATTTTTATATTAATTTAAAAGTTGAATAACACTAACATTAACTCCGCCGGAGAAATCTCTGTCCCAGCTGTAAAAAGAGTCAAGCAATTTGCCTTTTCCACTCCAAACTCTAATTTGCGGATCACCTCCTGAAAGAGCACCAGTTACAATCTCAGCTATACCGTTGTTATTTAAATCACCAGCACTAATTGAGACTCCCTGTTGCCAACTAGAACGAAAGGCTAAAAAGCTTGTCTTTAGTTTTCCATGGTCAGAGAAAACTTTTATCTCAGGAGATCTTCCCGGACCGGGGGAGACTATAATTTCATGCTTTCTATCTTCTCTACCATCAATATTAGCTACCGCTACATTTATACCACCACGAAAATCGTTTTCATAGGCAAGAAAAATTCCTAGTAAATTACCACGACGATCAAAAATTCTTACAGCTGAATCTGAGCCAGCCATTAATCCAACTACAATTCTATTGTTACCTCTACCATCAATATTGCCAGCAGCTACATTAACGCCTCCACGAAAATCTAGATCAGTGGCAAAAAATTGACCCTTAAGGTTTGCTCGATGATCAAAAATTCTTACATGTGGACCGCCACCAGGACCGGCGCCGACTATAATTTCGGCTTGGCCGTTGTTGTCTAAATCAGAGACAGCTACTGTCATGCCACCACGGAAGTTTGGGTTATAGGCAAAGAATCTGCCAATTAATTTTCCTTCTTGGCTAAATATAAAAATTTCTGGTTTTTCTCCTTTTTTTGGCACTATCACTATCTCTGATTTTCCATTTCCACTAATATCTCCAGAAGCCACTCTGGCACCACTTCTGATTAACTGATTTATTTCCAACTCATCTACTAAATTACCGGAAATATCACTTAATTCTAAATCCAGTTCATTTTCACTAGCTGGTGAGGAAATTATGCGACCTAAATTATTGTATAGCATTTCTCTGGCAGTTTCTACAGCGCGATGCACATTTACTCTCCCAGCGCCTAATTGACCTAAATAATTAGGGTTTAAGCGACTAATATTGTCAGCAGTTTTAAATAAAATATCAACCATTTCTGGTGGACTTAATTTAGGGTTCATTTCTGCTATTAATGCTAGAGTGCCACTAATTACTGGAGCTGACATAGAAGTGCCAGACCAATAGCCATCATATAAAAGATCAGGTTCAAAGGGATTAGCTCCTTGAGTAATTGTGTTAAAAAAGCTAACACCAGGAGCAGCAATATCTACACATGAATAACCATAACTAGAAAAATCAGTTTTTTGATCTAATGGGTCAGTAGCGGCAACACCTAAAACTAGTGAATTGTTTTTCCCATAACAAGCGGGATAAACTGGGGTTTCATCAGTATCAAAGCCGTCACCACTTCCATCTTCATTGCCAGCCGCACTTACCACTATTACTCCAGCTTGACTAGCACGATTAATGGCTGCTTGTAAACTTGAACTATATTCAAAACCAACAAAACTTAAATTTATAATATCGGCGCCATTGTTTATGGCATAATCAATAGCTCGGACAACGTCACTAACTCTTCCCTCACCTTTGTCATTTAAAACTCTAAGAGGCATTATTTGCGCCTCCCAAGTGACTCCAGTTACCCCTTCATTATTATTTCCAACCGCGGCAATAATCCCGGCCACCATTGTACCATGAGAAGCTCCTGATTCAGTCCAACCATCAGCCAGTTTAGGCGATGGATCAGCTACATTATCTACAAAATCCCAACCATGAATATCATCAATGAAACCGTTACCAGAATCATCAAGACCGGTACCAGCGATTTCATCTTCATTTATCCATATATTGTCAGCTAAGTCTGGATGATCAATTTGTACTCCCGAGTCAATTACAGCAATAGTGATATTAGGGCTAGCGCTAATTCTTTGCCAAGCTTGATCAGCTTTAATCTTTGGTAAATACCACTGTTCATCAAAATATGGGTCATCTGGAACTACCTTAGCTTGAAGCACAAAAGGCATCGCTAAAAAAGCGATTAAAAGTACAAAAAAAGATGTTAAATATTTAAACATAACATCTATATAATAACACAAATAAAATTAAAATTAAAGACTAGTTATTATCTCTAAAGTTTCTTTAGCACTCTTTTGCCAACTAAAGTTAGTAGCTCGTTTTAGTCCTTTTTTAGCTAAGTCTTTTCTTAAATCTTCATTTTTATATAGCTCGATCATAAGATCAGCAATTTCCCTTGGATTATTGTAATCAAAATATATGCTAGCATCTTGAGCAACTTCTTTTAATACTTTTAAATTAGATACAGCTGTTGGCAGTCCAGTTGCCATAGCTTCAATTACTGGAATACCAAAACCTTCATGTTTGCTGGGAAATATAAAAGCTAGAGCACCAGCATATATATAGGGCATATCTTCATCAGCTATCCATCCAGGAATATTTAAATATGGACTTAAATCAAAATCTTCAATCACAAATTTCACTTCATCATAGCCATAACTAGCACTACCAACTAAACTCAAATGAATTGGCCAACTAGGATAGTCTTCCTTTAGCATAGAAAAAGCTTCCAGGAGATTAGGAGTATTTTTCTTTCTCTCTAGACGGCCAACGTAGAGAAAATATGGAACATCAATGCCGTATTTATGCAAAACTTCCTTTATCTTTTTTTCATTATTTATGTGTTTATATTGCTCATCATTGTAGCCATTGTGAATAACCTCAATTTTTTCTGATTTTGTGTCTTTGTAATGATTTAATATTTCCGATTTAGTGAAATGAGAAACAGCAATAATTTTTTTAGCCACCTTAAGAGATCTTTTAGTGGACCAATTTAGATAATCTAGAGAATCGGCTCTATGGCGACCAAAAGTAAATAGTTTAACTAAAAAATTTATGATTTTAGAAGGTAATTTTTTTCTACGATAAAGAATTGATTCGTGGACAAAGGCAATATCATGAACAGTGGTAATGGTTTTTCTGGGACAAAAAAATGGCAGACCATGGGCTGGGACAAATAAAACTTTAGGGGAGTTAAAAAGCATCTCTAAAGACAAACGACCCAGGGTCCAAAAATTAGACCAGGGCCATTTTAGTATTTTAAATTTAAAATTTTTATTATGTTTTAGTGCTTCTTTTAGATCAGATACTGGTTCTTTGTCTAAATAAAGAATATAGGAATTTTCTTTATCAATTTTAGCTAATTCTTTAATTAGATGATATGAATACCATTCAGTTCCCGTTCTTAGCACTGAATTAGCACGTGAAGCATCAATACCAATTTTCATAAATAAATTTATTTAGTTGCTAAAATACTTCGTTTATAGGAATCTA
>PWHG01000035.1 GCA_003554785.1 Candidatus Falkowiibacteriota bacterium | reverse complement strand
GTGCAGTTATGAATATCATAATCTCTGATCTGGATTGATTCTATATCTGTTCCATACTCATCAGATACTAACTCTACCGTTTTCTCAAGACAGAAATCAGTATTTCCGTTTTTCCTGGGGCTTCCGCCTACAAAAAGTACCACAATTAACCAACCTCCACAAATACAATTTATCCCAACAGCTAGAAATTAAGCCCATGAATAAACAGGCAGTTTCGTTAATCATGGGCTTTTTTCTTAACCAAATGCTGACAGGTTATACTTTTTTAATTCTACAAAAATGCTTTTTATCCTTCAGGTATTGTTTGTTTAAAAAAGAAGTGCGCCTGCAAACTCTGTTTGCTTGAAGAACTCACTAAAAAGCAATCTCGGTCTGCAGAAAGACAACATCCTGATCCACTTCGGGCATCTGCATTTTTCCCTCTTTTATAACATAATCCAGACCCATTTTAAATTTAACATCATCTCTATAATCATAACTAATTATCGATTTTGCTTTTAGAAAGTCATTATTTAAATCATACAGCATATTAATACTGCTCTCCAGTGTATTTCTGAGAAAATTACCCTGTAGTAAAGTGTTAATCTGGGTATTGAATTCATCCTGAATCATCTCTTTTTCATAATCAAACAGATATTCCTGTCGGAGCTCGACTGCAAACATATAATCAGAGAATGCATATTCAGCACCCAGCATCCAGGTCAGAGAATCCTTTTCTACTGTTCCACCATCAACTTCCCGGGGATCTGCATTATAAATTTTATTACCGGCAAATAATGTTTCTCCCTTTACTAAAAATTCTGAATAAGTAGTGCTTAAACTCCCCCCTAAAGCCCAGTAGCGGTGATGCTCTGGCATGATTACTGGAGGCATTGAAGAAGCATCAAAATGATACACAGGATAATTATCCCACAGGTAAGCAGCGAGCAATTCATAATCCAGGTTTCTACCCAGTTTAGAATAACGAAAGGCAAATTCACTATTTTTGAGTTTGGTTTCTGGTTCTTTCTGCGAATCATCGATTTCGGGCTCAACAGGCAGCTCCATTTCTTCTGTTAACCGGGAAATAAAATGCTCATCCTCTATATTTGCACCTGTAAATTTGGGCATCCAGATAAATTCAAAATTTGACATCCCACGATAATAGTTTACCTTCAAAATATCCATAGCCTGAAAACGATCATTAAAATTAATTACCGGATAGTTAGAAAAATCTTCAGGATTAATCAAATTGGTCACAATCAAACCATCTGCCCTACCCCAGTTAACATATTGTCTTCCCATTCTAAAATCAAAAGCTTTAATATAAAGATCAATATACGCTTCTTTAATAGCAATATCCCAATCGCCTGAAAAATTATAGTTTAATTCCGGGTTTAGATGCATTGAACCAAAATAGGAGCCCAGATCAATCCTTTTATCCATCTCAAGCTGATAATTTATATAAGAATTATATGCTGCTTCATTTTCCAGGTCATAACTGTAATGGCTTGTTAAGCTCTGAGAAATATAAAGTGCACTACTTTCTGCTGTAATCCCCATCAATACAGTTAAAAACAATATTAAGTAAACTACTGCTCTTTTTTTACACATCTTTGTTCCTCCCTATATACCCATTCTCATCGTTCTTTCTGTGAACTGATCTTCAGAAATCCCGGTATTGTATTTAACTTCCTTTACCTTCATCACAGTTTTGTGATCATCCTGGAGATCATTCATTTCTGCCTTAACCACGGTTAATATGCCCTGAATTTCTTCGTACTCATGATTCCTGAGTACTTTTAAGAGCTCTCCATCCAGATCATAAAACTCTCTTTTTTCTACCATCCAGTCTTCCTGGTTCACCCAGGTGATTGTTCTATCATACATATAACCATCTTCTCTGGGTATATTTTTAACAACATAACATTCGCGGCCATCAATAATTTCCTCACCTATAACCTCATGTTCATCTTCTTCAACATGCCTTTCAGCCATATCCTCATAGGTAAAATCAGAACCCATAAAATTGTCACTGCGGTCATCACCGGCAATTCTTCTGATCCTGTTCAGAGCAGGCAGATACAGCCACTGTTGATCATCAGAAACATCATCATAACTCCAGCTCATAAAAGAGGTATTTCTGACATCAGCAGGGGCAAGAAAAAACATAATTGTCTTTTCTACTTCCCCAAAATCTCTTTCAAATTGTTTGATTTCCCGCACCCTTTGAGCCCCATGCCGGTTAATCAAAACCATCTCCATCGTTGCCTGACGATCTTCTCCTGTTTCCCTTTCATAAACCCGGGCCATTATTTCTTCTCCAGACAAACTATCAGCTGCCGCTAAACCAACAATTCCTGCAAGTAAAAGCACTGGAACTAGCAGTATGATAATCTTTTTCATGATACTGATCCCCCTTATATATTTAGGACTTATTCTGCCCTGAAAATATAAAATCAGGTCTATACTTATCTATTAAAACAACAACAAGGGTAAGAGTTAACACAAAACTATTGAACAATGACAGAGAAACCAGCCATCCAAGTTCCCGATTAGTAGTGAAGCTGGAAAAAGACAAAACCATAAAACCCAGAATAACAACAACTGCATTAAAAACAATAGCCCTTCCAGCCTGGTTCATCGTATTGCGGGCGGTTTTCAGCGGAGATAGGCCTTTCTTCCCAAAACTTCGATATTTGGACAAAAGATGAATTGAATAATCTATTCCCATCCCCACAGCAATACTGGAAACCAGTGCGGTGGTAACATTCAGGGAAATATTTAAAAATCCCATTATACCAAAATTTATTACTGCAGCAATAATTATCGGTAGAGCCCCAAGGATTCCCGCATTAATACTTTTAAACATCAGGGTCAATAGAATTAATATGATTACAAATGATAAAATTAAACTTCTAATCTGGCCCTCAGTAATTAAATCAGCAAAAACCATATTGGTATATGCTGAACCAGCATAATCTATATCTAAACCAGAAATATTTTTCCCTGACGCAAAATCTTCAATTTCGTCCATAACATCTTTAATTAAAACAGCACTATCACTTTTAAGGTTTATCCGTAAATTGCTTCTCCGGTAATCATAATCAACTACACTGTCCAGATCTTCCCGGTCTCCAGACATTGAATACAACAGTAAATACTGAGCTGTTAATTCCCGTGATTCAGGAATGCGATTATATTCATCCTGGTTATCATTCATTACCTTATTAATTCGCATAAGATAATCATTAATAGAGAAGGTATCCCCCACTTCAGGCATTGTTTCCAGATGAAGCTGAAGTCTGTATATTTCCTGTAAAATTTCAGGATCTTTAAACTTATCATTTTCCTCACTGCCGAATATAACGTTTAAATGAGTTGTTCCTCCGAAATGTTCATTAATAAATTCATCCGCCTGTACAATTTCTTCATCCTGTTCAAATCTATTTAAAAAACTGGATTCTGTCTGAACCATTCCGAGACCAATAATTCCGAGCATAACCAGTATAATACTTAAAGAAATAATCATTTTTTTAGATCTGACTCCCCCTTCAGCAATTTGATGAAAAAACCCGGTTTTATTTTCTTTCATAGAAGACTCT
>PWHG01000010.1 GCA_003554785.1 Candidatus Falkowiibacteriota bacterium | reverse complement strand
TCAATATTTTGACTAACTTGACTTTTTACTTCTCCGCCAACATGCTTAATTTTATCCTTTGCCTCTTGCCTTGTCAAACCATTTAACCTGCCAGTTAGGACAAAGCTTTTGCCACTATACTCTAAGTCAGTATCCTTTTTTTCTAGCCTTATTTTAACCCCTTCTAGCTCTAAATTAGTTAGTAAATTATCAGTATTTCTGTCACTGAAAAAATCTCTTAAACTTTTAGCTACAGTTTCTCCAATATCATCTAAACTATACCAAAAAGAAAAACTTTTTTCCTTTGCCCACTTAAGCAAACTTTTAGGCTTTATTGTCTCACCTTTAAAGTCATAACTTAATATTTCTGCCAATTTGTTAGCTCCAACTTCGCCAATATATGGGATGCTAAGGGCGATTAAAAAGCGACTGGCTTCAATAGTCTTTTTTTTCTCAATGGCGCTCAAAATATTTTCAACTTTCTTTTCTTTAAAGCCTTCTAGTTTTAAAAGCTCATCTTTCTTCAATCTAAAGAAATCATCAGCAGTTTTTACTAAACCTTTTTTAAAAAGTAGTATAACAATTTTCTCACCCAGTCCTTCAATATCAAGGGCTGGTTTTGAGACGAAATAAATTAGTCTTCTGAGAGCAATTTCTTGGCAGTGTTTATTAAAACAACGATAGGCAACCATATCTTCATCTTTTCTTATCTTCTCACCACAACGAGGACAAACTTTTGGAACTTTAACTTTTTTCTCATTCCCCTCTCTTAGGCCTTTTAAAACCTTAACTACCTTAGGTATAACATCACCAGCTCTTTCCACCACCACCGTGTCACCAATTTTTAGTCCCAGTCGATTTATTTCATCAAAATTATGTAAAGTGGCTTTGGAAACAAAAACTCCTTCAATGTTTACCGGCTGAAAAATCGCTCTTGGTGTTAGAGCTCCACTTCGGCCTACTTGCCAGTCAACATTTATTACTTTTGTAGTACTCTGAACAGCGGGAAATTTAAAAGCTGCCATATAGCGAGGAGCTTTACCAATTATTCCCAAACTTGACCAGTATTTATGTTCATTTATTTTCACCACCACACCATCAATGGAAAAATCATAGCTTGACCGCTTCTCTTTTACTTGCCTCTGCCAAGACACAACTTCTTCTAAACTATTTAGCAATTTATTACCCTTTACGATTTTAAAACCTAAAAGAGAAATTAAAGCTTCTGCTTGAAAACGAGTTTTAATTAACTGATCAACTGGTAGTTGATTAAGTAGTATATCAAAGGCAAGAAAATCTAAAGCTCGCTTGGCTGCTATTTTTGGATCAAGTTGGCGCAGACTACCGGCGGCTCCATTTCGAGTGTTAGCCAAAAGTGGCAATCCTTCTTTTTTATGCTTTTCATTAATTTTTTTTAAGACACTAATGGGCATTACCACTTCTCCACGAATTTCCACTCTTTCGTTTTCTAGTATTTCTATTAATCTCTGACTCTCACTATCATTAAAGCCAATTTGCAAAAGCTCACTTTTTTCTGGAATTTTAATTTGCATGGGCAAACTTCTAATAGTTTTTAAATTGCTGGTAATATTTTCTCCCACTAAACCGTTACCTCTGGTAGCGCCGTAGTTAATTTGTTGATTATTGTAGACTAAGCTAACTGCTAAACCATCAAGTTTTAGTTCACTAAAATAATTAAAAGAAATATTTTCTATTTCGGCTTTTTTTAATATCTTTAAATTCCTGGTTTCCCAAGCTTTTAAATCCTCAAAAGAAAAAACATCATTAAGCGAAGTCATTGGTCTTGAATGTTTTACTTTCTCAAATTTATCCAAAGGTTTACCAGCCACTCTTTGACTGGGTGAATTAGGGGTTATTAGATCGGGAAATTTTTCTTCCAAATCAACCAATTCTTTTTTTAAACTATCAAGAGCACTGGGGTCAATAGATTCTTTATCTAATACATGGTATTGATAGCGATGATAGTCAATTTCTTTTCTTAATTTCTCCAATCTTTTTTTAGCTTTTTCTTTTTCCATATATTATTATTATAACATAAAACCCCGAAAATTGTCTTTTCGGGGTTTTTAGATTTTAAAAGCTAAATACTATTCAGTAATCATTGGAGACCCACCTTCTGTCATATCACCTTCAGGAGCTGGTTGTTCAAGATAGTTTACAACCTCAGCAATATTTTGACTATTTGAGTTAGCCGCTTGTTCTAACTGACTAATTCTCATACTTTGATTGTTCAAACTAGAACCTAAGTTCCAGAAAAACATTAGTAAAATACCAAGCACTAAACCGAAGATTAGTGGAAATAATTGATCTTTGTTCATAAAATTAAATAATTAATAAATTTTTAAGGTTGCGCTTCTGTCAATTGGGCGTTAATAAAATTAACTACAGCAGTTGACATTTGACTGTTTTCAACAACAGCTTCTTGAACTTCATCAAGTTCATTAGCTTGTCTGTTTAGTTGCCAATGCCCAAAAATTAACATCAACACTAAAACAAAAAGAAAAATTAAACTAAAAACCATTCCGAAATTTGATTTGTTTTTCATAAAATTTTACATCTTTATCGCCTATATTTAGCCGATAAGGAATTATTTATTAGTTTTTTTATTATACATTAAAAATATTTTTTCAGCAAATTACTTTTCTAGTTCTTCTATTCTTTCATTTAATTTTTCAATCATTTCTTGTTGTTCTTTTACTGCTTCAATTAGAGGTGCTACTAAATTTCCATAACTAACTCCCTTACTACCTTCATCGCCACTAATTAACTCTGGGAAAACCTTTTCAACATCTTGAGCAATTAAACCAATAGAGGCTTGATTACTTTCTTTCCAATCAAAACTTACACCATCAAGAGCTAATATTTTATCCAAACTACTAGACAAGGGTTTGATATTATTTTTTAAATTTCTATCAGAGTCATATATAAAATCAGTGGCACTTACAACGCCATTCACGGTTAAATCATTATAAATAATAACATCACCATCACTTTCAACTCTTAAACCATCATTACCAGATGCACGCAAAGTGGCTGTACTACCCATTCTTAAATCTGTTGTATAAGAACCACTACGCAAATATAAAAGTCCATTACCATGAGCTGCTAAGTATCCTTTGTTATGATTACTAAGAGCTATTCCATCTGAAATGCCTCCTCCGCCTTCTACTTCTAGTTTTGCCCCCGGATTCGTCGTTCCTATGCCGACGTTTCCGTTTTCTTGGACTCTAAATAGTTCGTTTCCTGAAACTCCTGATCCGTCATGCATGACTCTAAAAGCTTTATCACTTTGATTATTATTATAATCAAGAACAACAGCAACATCTCCCATAGATTCAAAAGCTAAGGTTCTACTACTTCCCCAAGTATACATACGATAAACTCCTGCAGTAGATGTTCCATCCATATTAAAACGCAAATAAGGGCTACCAGACGTTTCTAAATTTAATATATTAGTGTCGTGAGTAATCCGAGTGTTCCCAGCAACATCCAACTTCGCCCCCGGACTCGTCGTCCCAATCCCGACGTTGCCGGCAAAATAACTATCACCGGAAAAAGCATTGTCTCCTGTGAGAGGGATGTCTG
>PWHG01000036.1 GCA_003554785.1 Candidatus Falkowiibacteriota bacterium | reverse complement strand
TTTGAGTCTCCTATGATCATCAGATCTGTATTGTTTGCTGCTTTAATTAGGTTGTCGGTAATGGAGAAACGCTCAATAATATTTATATTTATCTTACATTCAGTAGTTTGTTCAACCAGATTGTTTAATTCTTCTATATACTTTTCCCTGTTTTCTTTAGGTGTTTCAGGATTTATAACTCTTGTAAGTTCAATCTCCGCACTGCAGGCCAGAGCCAGCCTTTTAGCAAGGTAGAGAGCATAAAGAGCATTATTTCCTCCTCCGTACGGCACAGTTATTTTATCCGGATTTTCAGGAAAGTGGCCCTTGAGGACTGCAACGTGGGTATTGGCTTGATTGAGGACTTTATTGGCTACCCCTCCTATTGGGTTCTGAAGCCTTTTGGTTTTCTGCCATCCCATAATGATAAGATCTGCCTGTTCTGCTTTTGCTTCTTCCATAATAGCATGTGGTACAGAGTGATCAAAGGGAACAACGTAATTATAATTTCTGTCCTGATGTTCTGAAGTATAAGAATCAAATTTTTCACGTAGTAAATTGTGAGCTTTTTCTCTGGCCTTATAGTAATTTTCCTGTGCGGCATGAGGGCTGATCTGAGGGGGAACTTTAATAATATTAAGAGCTGTTATCACATCTCCCAAACAGTGTGCCAGATGGAGCAGATCTTCCTCATGTTCGGGATTGGAAACAGGAACCAGGATCTTTTTTTCCTTTTCATCAGGTGCATGAGGTATTTTTTGGCTTTCAAGTTTATCAAGAAAGGTATATTCTGGTTCCACACGTTCAGTTCCGTACGTTACATACCAGAAACTCCCAAGAAGTATAACCCCTATCGCAAAAAATGCAGGAAGTAACCCTACCTGTGGAATAAGCATAAGGCTTGCAGCTGTGCCAAAAAACTGTGTAAAGGGATAAAGGGGGTCTTTGAACGAAGGTTTATACCAATCATGTTTAGTATTTCTTAGAATAATAACTGAAAGATTAACCAGGATAAAGATTAAAATGTTGAAGGCACTTCCGAGCCGGGCAAGATTTTCAACATCGAAAAAAAGCACCAGAATAATCATAACTCCTCCGGTAACTAGAATAGCCCGGTACGGAGTTTTAAATTTACTGTGGATTCCTGTAAACCAAGTGGGGATGAGGTTATCTCTGCTCATAGCAAAGGGAAAGCGGGCTGAGGAAAGAAGCGCTGCGTTTGCAGTTGATACAGTAGCAAAGAAACCTGCAAAGATTAAGGCCAGACTTCCAATATTTCCAGCAAGCAATAGACCTACATCAACAAGTGGGGTTGTACTGGAAACTATCTTTTCCAGAGGAAGTACTCCGTTAATTACTATCATTACTCCTGCATATAGAACAGTTACTGCTCCGACAGAAGCGATAAAAGCCCGGGGAAGATTTTTTTCAGGATTTTCTACTTCTTCTGAAAGTGCAGCAAGCTGTGTTATTCCCAGATAGGAAACAAATATAATTCCTGTAGTGATAAATATAGACTGGGTGCCGTAAGGCAATAGAGGCCTGAAATTTTGTGGTTCAACATTAAAGCTGCCCCAGATAATAAAGGTAACCAATATTCCAAAAAGCCCCAGGACAATTCCATTTTGAAGTTTCCCGCTGCTTTCTGCACCACAGTAATTGATAAAAAGCAGCAGCAGACCGGCTGTGATTGCTGTGATCAAGATCGGTATGGGTATCAATGACCTCATGTATTCTGCAAGACCGATCAGAGCAAAAGAGCCTTTGAAGACTAGGGCCAACCAGGCTCCCAATCCAATTATAGCTCCAAAAAATGCTCCCATAGCTCTGCTTATAAAATAGTAGGTTCCTCCAGCTCGAGGCATTCCTGTGGCCAGTTCTGCCATGCTTACTGCAGTAGCCATGGAAATTAGTCCTCCCAGAATAAAAGACAGGACGGCAGCCGGCCCAGCATTGCTGATTGCAATACCTGGAAGAACAAAGATTCCTGCACCGATCATAGTTCCGGTTCCAATTGCGAAAATCGGAAAAAAACCTAGATTTCTTCCAAGTTTTTGGCTTTCTTTAATTGGCATAGTTCACGCTCCTAAATGTTTTTTTAGATTATAGATGACTAAGAATTATTGAAGAAAAAAATTATATAATAGAAATTGTGATGATAAGTATAAGTATAATTATTACCTGGATTATAACAACTGTTTTTTCCCTTTCGAATTTTAATTTTCTTTTTTTAGGTTTTAAACTGTCATTATCGGTAAAGTTTAATGTTACATAAATTGTGAAGGTAACGATTAACAAAAATGCTCCTGTGATAACCTGAAACACGGCCAAAAACTGGGTTATTAGGTGGGTAGGATATATATCCCCATAACCTAGCAGTGTCATATTGTTTGCACTGAAATAAAGAGATTCAAATATATTTGATATCTCAGATTTGAAAGGATTTTTTACAACCGCAAAAATATAGCGGCCAAGATCAGTATCAATAGCATAAAAAATTATACCATAATTAAGTATTAATTCAAGGTAACTTCTCAGAGCAAGCATATATCTCTCGGAATATGTTAAGCCTTTATGTTCTAAGGGTTTGTTCTTCATTTTATCAATACTATCAATTAGAAAAGCAAAAAAAATTTCAACTATTCTAGAGAAAAGATAGTAAAGGATAAGCGAATAAATTAATCTTATTCCAAAATGGCTATTTTCTGACCAGTGAGGCCAGATGATAAAAATGGAGGTGATCACAACAGCTAATGATAAATAGAGAGTATTTAGATTTTTAATTATTTTTTTTCTCAGTTCTTCGCTTTTCTTTTTTTTCTTTATACTTTTTTTATGTTCGCCGATCAGGTAAGTTGGGGAAAGCAGGGGGAGAAGATATATAAAAAATAAGCTGCTAATATTCATATTCCATCACCATTATAAATATTTTGTCAAAATTAGTTTTTGACAAAATGGAATTGAATATGCGCAGCTTTTTTGAGACGGTTAAAGAGTTGTTGTTACATTTTATGGATCTGTTCGGATGCAAAATCACCAACAATGGGAAGTTTCCACTCTTCTCCGCTGTAAGCCTTATACATGAGAATTAACCAGAGTACAATACCTAGTGGAGTTATTAATATGGAGAGGATCCATCCTATAATAGGAATTATTCCAAACACTGTTCCCAGTATAAAAAGAGCCAGGAATGTAACCAGTGACTGCATGGCGTGGAAACGAACATAATCATTTTCTTTTTCCAGGACTAAAAAGAGAATACCTGTAAGCCAAATTCCTGCATAACAGAGCAGAGCCTCAAGATTTTGATCTATGCCGAGTGCCGTGGTTTTATTGTTCACAGTGCTGTGCCCCCTTTCAGCTGTATTATAATATAAAAGCTAATAAGACTTTTTTTCTATTTCTCGGTAATTATTCATAATCCTTTAAAATAATTAAACTAATTTTCTAACAGGGATTTTCTGCTCTCTATAGAAATTTATTATAACTGTATTAGAATAATTATTTTCATTATTAAAGAGTTGAGAAAGGATGGTGAAAACGTCAACTTTAGAGATTTCATATTATATTATTAAGTTGGCGGATAATTGTGATTGAAAAAGGCAAAAAGCCTAATATTTTACTTCTTATGCCTTTTTCAATCACAATTATCCGCCAACTTAATAATAT
>PWHG01000067.1 GCA_003554785.1 Candidatus Falkowiibacteriota bacterium | reverse complement strand
TTATCAGGTAAAATACTGTGTTGGCTGTGAATTGGAAAAATCTGACTCTGATCTAGAAAAAGGCAGATGTCCATACCATCCCAATGCCGATTTAGAGTTAATTGATGAAGAAAATTACTTTTTCCGCTTTTCAAAATACCAAAAAGCACTTCTAGATTTTTATGATAAAAATCCCAGTTTTGTAATACCAAATTATCGCTTAAATGAGATTAAAAGTTTTGTTAAAGCCGGTCTCAATGATTTCTCTGTTTCTCGACTAAAGGAAAAAATGCCCAATGGCATAGAAGTTCCCGGAGATAGCGAGCAGGTAATGTATGTCTGGTTTGACGCTTTAATTAACTATATCTCTACACTTGATTGGCCAGATGATGAGAAAAACTTTAATGACTTTTGGCCCGGCCTTCAGGTTTGCGGAAAAGACAATCTCCGTCAACAAAGCGCTATGTGGCCGGCCATGCTTATGTCAGCAGATTTAAAGCCACCTAAACAGATTTTAGTTTTTGGTTTTCTAACTGCTGATGGAAAAAAGATTAGCAAAAGTGAGGGAAACACTGTTGATCCCTTTGAAATGGTTGATAAGTTTGGCAGTGACGCTCTTCGCTATTATTTATTAACTGATATTTCCACTTATTATGATGGTGATTTTTCTGAATCTAACCTTAAACTTAAATATCAAGCAGATTTAGCCAATGTACTGGGAAACTTTGCTTCACGAATTAGTAATTTAATTGAGAAAAATAATATTGAGGTTGAAATAGAAGATGACTTTAAAAAACCTGATAATTTGTTTTTTGATGAATTTTACCAAAAAATGTCAGACTATAAATTAGGTGAAGCCCTGCAAGTTGTCTGGCAAAAGCTACGTTTTTGCGATGAGGGTTTAACTAAATCAGCTCCCTGGAAAATGAACGATAAACAAGAAATTGAGAAAGTTTTGAAAGATTTGGTTTCTCAATTTTATCAAGCAGTTTATCTGTCTTCTATTTTTATCCCTCAATCTAGTGAAGTTATATTAAAAGGTTTAAAAAAGGAAAAGATTAAAAAGATAGCCCCAATTTTTCCTAAGTTAAATTAAATTTAAATAAAACATATGATCATTACTTGGTTTGATTTAGTATTAATATTATTTTTAGCCGGTTTTGTTTTCAATGGCTTGGCTAAGGGTTTAATTAGGTTACTTGGTAGAATATTGGGCTTAGTGATTGGAGCAATTATTGCTAGCTATTACTATATACCTTTTTATAATTGGTCCTTGAATTATGTTTCTCTAGGTGAAGGGGTGGGAAAGGTGTTATCCTTTATTGTTCTTTTTGTTGTTGCCACTAGAATAATTGATTGGATTTTTGTATATTTAGAGAAATTATTTAAATTTATCTCAATTATACCTTTTACCAAATTGATCAACAGATTACTTGGAGGAGTTTTGGGATTTTTAGAAGGTGCTTTGTTTTTGGGTGTAATTGTTTATGTAATAAATCAATATGCTTTCTTAGATGGCTTATTTTCTAGCCAAATGGAGACTTCAATGCTAGTTCCATATCTTCTATGGTTTATTCAAATACTTTTACCAATTCTGCCTGAAGCGATTAAGGCGGTAGAGTCAATAATGGAAACTCAGTAAATATGGAGATTGTTAAAAAAAATTTAAAGGATTTAAATAATGAGGAAATTAAAAAAATAATTAGTTTTTTAAAAAAGCAAAAAGTGATTGTAATTAAAACTGATACTATCTACGGCTATTCATGTCTATCATCTAGTCAAAAAGCGATTGAAAAGATAGGCAAAATTAAAAGAAGAAATTTATCTAAGTCATATATTCTTTTAGTTTCCAGCCTTGCTATGGCCTCTAAATATAGCTATATTAATCAATGGCAAAGGCAAAAAATTTCTGAATTTAGACAATCTAAAAAAGCAATTAGTTTTATTTTAAAAAGTAAAAATAAATTAAATAAAAATTTAGAAAAAAGAGGAAGTCTGGCTATGCGTTTGCCCAAAAACGATTTTTTTATTAAAATAATAAAGAGACTGGGGGAACCCTTGGTTTCCACCAGTTTTAATTTTAGTGGACAAGATCCAATTGCGATTGCTAAAGTAGAAGAAGTATTTAAAAATAAAAAATATAAACCTGATTTAGTAATTGATTCAAATAAATCAAGAAATTCTAAAGCTTCAAGCTTAATAGATATTTCTCAAAATCAGTTTAAAATTCTAAGAAAATAAATAAATTTATATGAACTATAGTTTAATTAAAAAAGATAAAGAAGAAAAAAATTCCAAAAAAACATGGAAAAGTAGAATTTTTCCTTTAATTTTAGTTTTAGCAGTTTCTTTTTCCTTTGGTTATTTATTAGCTGTGCATAATTTTAATTCAGCAGAAGGAAGTTTATTTACTCATCTTAATGCAAACGGTGAGCATGCTGAAGAGTTTAATTCTGATCTGTATTGGCAAACTTGGAATACTATAAAAAATGAACACGTGGATAGAAATGCAATTGATGAAAAAGATATGTTCTATGGATCTCTTAAAGGTATGACCGAGTCTTTAGATGATCCCTATACTACTTTTTTAGATCCTCAAGATGTAAAAGAGTTTATGGATGACCTTTCCGGTAGTTTTGAAGGTATTGGAGCTGAGGTTGGTATTAGAGATGATATGGTAACTATAATTGCTCCATTATCTGGTATGCCGGCTGATAAAGCCGGACTTCGCTCCGGAGATAAAATTTATTCCATCGATGGTGTTTCGACAGTTAATATGAGTTTAAATGAAGCAGTTAGAAAAATTAGAGGTGACAAAGACACAGAGGTGGTATTAACAATTATTCGCGAAGGAGAAGACAAACCTTTTGATGTTAGTGTTACCAGAGGAACTATTGTAATTGAAAGTGTATCTTGGGAGAAAAAAGATAATGGCATTTATTTAATCGAGATATCAAATTTTCATGAAGATACAATCTCGCTATTTAATGAAGCTGTTTTAGAAATTTTAAATAATGATCCTGAAGGTATAATTTTAGATTTACGCAATAATCCCGGAGGTTATCTAGACACTGCTATTGATGTGGCCAGTGAGTGGATTGTTGAAGGACCGGTATTGATTGAGGAAATGAGTGATGGAAAAAGAAAGGAGTATTTTGCTCAAGGTTTAGCTAGGTTAAAAGGTATAGAAACAGTAGTTTTGGTAAATCAAGGTTCAGCTTCCGGATCAGAGATTGTAGCTGGAGCTTTGCGTGATTACAAATTAGCTACTGTTGTTGGTGAGCAAACTTTTGGTAAGGGCTCAGTGCAAAATTTAAAACCACTGCTTGATGGCTCATCTTTAAAAGTGACTGTTGCTACTTGGTATACTCCACAAGGTGATTATATTAACGAAAAAGGAGTTGAACCAGATGTTGAACTTGAAATGACTTTAGAAGACTACGAAGAAGAAAGAGATCCGCAAATGGACAAAGCCTTAGAGATTATTTTAGATAAATAAAAAAGGTGCTAGGCACCTTTAGTTGGTTTTTTTGTATAATTAAAGAAACGATTTTTTTCCTTATTATCTAATTCTTTAATTTTAATCTGATTTGAATGAACAAGATTTTTATCTGATTCATTTAGTTCATTGAGTTCTAGACAAACCTCCGGATTATCTAAAGAAATTAACTCGCGAATAATGTCTGGTAAATTTTTCTCAGAAGCTAAGTGATCAAGATAATTTTCTTTGATAGCATACAAACGATAGCGAACAAAGATTTTCTGAGAATAATTTTGGTTAATCTCGGTTTTTACAAGAATAGTTTTCATAAAAAAGAATTTTTTGGTTAAAGAACTGGTATACTAAATTTATAAAACTTAATTTAAAATATGTCAATACATGAAAAAATGAAAGACAAAAATGTAAAATACATCTTTGTGGTGGGTGGTGTAATGTCAGGAGTAGGTAAAGGTGTTACCGCTGCTTCAATTGGTCAAATTTTACAAAATCATGGCTATAGAGTCAGTGCCATTAAAATGGATCCTTATGTAAATATTGATGCTGGTACCATGAATCCAATTGAACATGGTGAAGTATTTGTAACTGCTGATGGCGATGAAACGGACCAAGATATTGGTAATTATGAAAGATTTTTAAATACTGATATTTATAAAGAAAATTACATGACCACTGGTCGAATATATCAATCAGTTATTGAAAGAGAAAGGCGACTTGGATATCGAGGAAAATGTGTGCAAGTAGTTCCACATATTCCCATGGAAATTCGAGATAGAATTAAAAAGGCTGTAGATAAAACTCAATCTGAGGTTATGATTATTGAAATTGGTGGCACAGTTGGTGAATATGAAAATTTAATTTTTTTAGAAGCAGCTAGAGTTTTAAAATTATTTCATCCTAAAGATGTTTTGTTTGTTATGGTCTCATATTTACCTGTACCCAATAAAATTGGAGAAATGAAAACTAAGCCTACTCAACATGCGGTTAAAAGTTTAAACACAGCTGGTGTCCAACCTGATTTCATTGTCGCTCGTAGTGATCGACCTATTGACAATGCTCGTAAAGAAAAAATTTCCGTCAATTGTAATATTCCTATAGAAAATGTAATAGCCGCTCCTGATGTTGATTCAATTTATGATATTCCTTTAAATTTTGAAAAAGAAAATTTTGATAAGGGTGTTATGTCGGCTTTGAATTTAGAAAAACCTAAAAAAGATTTAGACAACAAACAATGGAGAAAAATGGCTTCTGCCGTTAAAAGCCCCAAAGAAACAATTAATGTTGGTATAGTTGGGAAATATTTCAAAACCGGTCATTATTCATTGTCTGATTCCTATATTTCAGTCATTGAAGCTTTAAAACATGCAGGAGCACATAATCATACAAAGATTAAACTTCATTGGATAAACACTGAAGATATTGAAAATAATGGAATAGAACAATTAAAAAAAATGGATGGGGTCGTAGTTCCTCAAGGTTGGGGGAAACGTGGCTCTGAAGGTAAAATTAGAGCTATAAAATATTGTCGAGAAAACAATATCCCTTATTTTGGTTTATGTTATGGTATGCAAATGGCAGTAATTGAATTTGCTCGCCATGTAGCTAATCTAAAGGAGGCAAACTCTCAAGAAATAGAAGCTAATACTAAACATCCAGTTATTCATATTATGCCCGAACAAGCAAAATTAATTGCTGATAAAGGTTATGGAGGTACAATTAGGTTGGGTGCTTGGGATTGTAAATTAAAAAAGGGCACTATACTTAAAAAAGCTTATGAGAAATTTCAAGAGGCAAATATAATCAGTGAAAGACATCGCCATCGCTATGAATTTAATAATTATTATAGAGAAATACTAGAAAAAAATGGTTTAGTAATTTCTGGTACTTCACCAGACGATTTAATCGTAGAGGCTATAGAAATAAAAGATCATCCATTTTTTGTTGGTGTCCAGTTTCATCCTGAATATATTTCTCGCCCTTTAACTCCACACCCTTTATTTGTGAAGTTTGTATCAGTTTGTAGAAAAAATAAGTAAATTTATTGTAAATAAAAAATACGCCAATTGTAGTTGGCGTATTTTTTTGTAGTAAAAATTTATTTATCAGCGACTTCAACTAATTTTATTTTTCTTAAGTTGCCGTCAAAATTCTTTTTTTTCTTAGATTTAAATTTAACTAAACCATTTGCAGTAGCAAATAGTGTATCATCTTTTCCTTGAGAGACATTTAAACCCGGGTAGTATTTATTACCTCTTTGTCTGATTATAATATTACCTGATTTAACAATTTGTCCATCAGATTTTTTTACGCCTAGTCGTTTACTTTGGGAATCTCGACCCAAGGCGGTGGAGCCACCAGCTTTCTTTTTTGCCATATAATTATTAACTAAATAAAGACTAAATTAGTCTTGTAAGTGTTATTTTATAATATTTTATATAAAATAAATATAGCAAAAGATTAATTTTATGTCAATTGTTTTTTTATTTGTTTAAATCAATTAATTTATGCTATAATAAAAATAAATAATAAAAAAATTAATTAGGATAATCTAGTTAAGCATCAATAAATTTGCTGGTTTTCTAGGTTTTAAAAAATATGATAAAAGTTGATGAAAACAAGTGCATTGGCTGTGGTTTATGTGCCAATATGTGTGGCGATACTTTTGAAATGAATGATGAAAATATCTCAAAAGTAATATCACAAAAAGATCACGAGTGTGCAGAAAACGCCGCTAGTTCTTGTCCGGTCTTAGCAATATTAATAGATTAAAAATATGGATCCAGAAAAAAATTTAGAAAAAATACCTCAGCCGGAAAAGGCTCCAGAAAAACCAGAAGAAGATAGGGAAAAATCTGCGATAGAAAAAAAGCATGAAAAAACTCAAGAAAAAAAAGATGAAGCTGATGATAAAAATATCAATGATGAAGTTAGTAAAACTAGTGATAAAGAGATAAAATCAGAAGATCAAGAAAGAAGCAAGCAAATTGATACTATATTATCACATGGTTTAAATGATATTTTTTTAACTTTATCTGCAGAAAAACAAGAAGAATTTAAAAATAAGGGTGAAGAAACTAGAGATAAAATAAATCAATTACTTACTAAAACTAAAGTTAGTATTGGAAAGGTTGTTGTTTTAATAAAAAAGTGGTTGTCGCTGATTCCACAAGTAAATAAATATTTTTTAGAAAAGGAAGCTAAAATTAAAGCCGATAAAATTATAAAACTTAAAAAATACTAAATTATGTTAACTGAATCTAGTAATTTTATAAATATTTCAATTACCTGGCCAGAACCATGGTTAATTTTTGTTTTTTTATTTTTATTAATACTACTACCTCTTTTTATTTTTAGACGAGAATTTTTAAGAAAATTAATCACTAAAAGCAATTACTTTGATCACCAAACTTTTTTAATCAAACTACCAAAGGAAAAAAGTGATGAAGATAATAATTCCAGTTCAGCTGAAGCTATAAAAGAAGAAATTTCTCGTGGAGAAACTATATTTTCCAGTATTGGGGGTTTAAAAGCTCAAAGAGGTTTTTCTGTATTTTTAACTGGTAGAAATGATCATTTTTCTTTTGAAATTGTGGCCAGCAAAGGCAGAATTGCTTTTTATGTTGCAGTTCCAGTGGCAATGAGTCGATACATAGAACAACAAATTCATGCTCATTATCCTGAGGCTAGTATAGAAGAGGTAGAAGATTATAATGTTTTTACACCGGACGGGCAAATTCTTTCCGCAGTTTTAAAAACCCAAAAGAAATTTATTTTTCCACTTAAGACATATCGGCATATGGATGTTGATCCTTTGAATTCTATAATTAATGTTATTTCTAAATTAAAAGCTGATGAAAGTTTAGCTATTCAATATGTAGTTCGCAGTGCATATTATCCATGGCATGGAAAAATTAAAAGAGTGGTAAGAAAAATCCAGGAAAAAAAGTCGATAAGTAAAGGTTTAAATAGTGATAATATTTTTTCAGAAATTGTTTCAGCATTTTCTAGTAAAAAACAAGATCCCAATAATATGGAAACAAAGACTTTAACGTCGGTAGAGGAAGAAATTGTTAAATCAATGGAAGAAAAAAATATGAAGGCTGGTTTAGACGTTAATATTCGTTTAATTGCAAGCACTAAAACAAAAGTACAATCTAAAACATATTTAGAAAACTTAGCTAATGCTTTTACAGAATACAATAACTATACATATGGAAATAGTTTCTCGCGAGCCCAACTTAGAAACCAAAAAAAGAATATCCAAAATTTTATATTTAGACGCTTTGATGAAGAAAATTCATTTATATTAAATACTGAAGAATTAGTCAGTATTTATCACTTTCCACTCAAATTTACAGAAACTCCTAATATTGTTTGGTTGTCAGCTAAAAGTGCCTCTGCTCCCAATGAGGTACCATCTGAGGGTATTTTGTTGGGGGAAAATTTTTATCGCGGAGAAAATAAAGAAATTAGGATGAAAAAAGCCGATAGACGTCGTCACACATATATTGTTGGTAAATCAGGTGTAGGTAAATCAGTATTACAAGCGGGAATGGCAATTCAAGATATTCAAAATGGGGAGGGAGTGTGTGTAATTGACCCTCACGGTGATTTAATTGATGATATAATTTCAAGAATACCTGCCTCTCGAGCTGAAGATGTAGTATTATTTGCTCCTGGAGATACTGAGCGGCCTATGGCTTTAAATTTACTAGAATATGATGATCGTTATCCAGAGCAAAAAAGTTTTGTAATCAATGAAATGATTAATATTTTTGATAAATTGTATGATTTAAAATCTACTGGTGGACCAATGTTTGAACAATATATGAGAAATGCACTTCTTTTAATTATGGAAGACCCAGCCAGTGGTTCGACTTTAATGGAGGTTCCTAAAGTGTTAGCCGATGAAGAATTTCGAAAATTAAAATTATCCAGATGTAAAAATAAAACTGTGGCAGATTTTTGGAAAAAAGAAGCGGAAAAAGCCGGTGGAGAAGCAGCTTTAGCCAATATTGTTCCTTATATAACCTCTAAGTTAACTAGTTTTATATCCAATGACATTATGCGACCAATAATTGGCCAACAAAATAGTTCTTTTAATTTCAGAGATGTCATGGATAATCAAAAGATACTCTTGGTTAAGTTAACTAAAGGTATGGTCGGGGAAATGAATGCTTATTTGTTAGGTATGATTATAGTTGGTAAAATTCTTATGGCCTCACTTTCGCGAGCGGACATGAAAGGTGATGATAGAAAAGATTTTTATTTATATATTGATGAGTTTCAAAATTTCACCACTGACTCAATTTGTCAAATATTATCAGAAGCAAGAAAATATGCTCTTAATTTAATTATTGCTCATCAATATATTGGTCAGTTAAGTAAAAATAATGATACGCAAATAAAAGATGCCGTTTTTGGCAATGTTGGCACCATGCTTAGTTTTAAAATTGGCTCAGAAGATGCAGAGTATTTAGTAAAAGAATTTGCTCCAACATTTAATGAGTTTGATTTAGTCAATATTGATAAGTTTACTTGCTATACTAAACTATTAGTAGATAATGCTGCTCTTAGACCATTTTCCATGAAAACTAAATATCCTTTACCGGGAAGAGAAAACTTAGAATTAGCGGAAAAGATTAAAAATCTCAGTCGGCTAAAGTTTGGTAAAGATAAATCACTTATTGAATCAGAAATTAGTCAAAGAACTGGTGTTTAATTAATTGACCTTTAGTTTATATTATTATAAGATTAAAAGATTAAAATTTATTTATGTCAACTTTATATAGAAATTATCGGCCTGAAAAATTTTCCGATATATTAGGACAAAATCATATTAAAGTCAGTTTGCAAAATGAGGTAGCCAGTGAAGCTATTAGTCAAGCATATTTATTTTCCGGACCTCGGGCAGTGGGAAAAACTACAATGGCTAGAATTTTAGCTAAAGCTGTAAATTGTCTCAACAGAAAAGAAGGTCAGTGTGAGCCTTGTGGTAAATGTGAGGCTTGTATTAGTATTAAGGAAGGAAAGAATTTGGAAGTTGTAGAAATTGATGCTGCTTCCAACACTGGTGTTGATAATGTGCGAGAAAATATAATTTCTTTTGCTCGAGTTAATCCCAGTCAAGCTAAGTTTAAAGTATTTATAATCGATGAAGTTCACATGCTGTCAATTTCTGCTTTTAATGCTTTGCTTAAAATTATTGAAGAACCGCCACAATATGTAATTTTCATACTTTGCACTACTGAAATTCATAAAGTTCCAGGTACAATTATATCTCGTTGTCAACGCTTTGATTTTAAAAAGATTAATAATTCCGATATTGTTAAAAAATTGGAAATGATCTGTGATCAAGAAAAGGTTGAAGTTGATAAAAAAGTACTTCAATCAATTGCTAAAGAAAGTGCTGGACATCTAAGAGATGCAGAAAGTCTTTTAGGTCAAATTATAAGCTTAGATGAGAAAAAAATTGATGTTGAAACCGCTGAGTTAGTCTTGCCTCGCAGTCGCTTCAATGAAGCCATAGACTTTCTAATAGTTTTAAACAGCAAAGAAACTGGTAAAGCTTTAGAGATAATTAATCATTTAAGTGAGGAAGGAGTTGATTTAAAGAGCTTTATTGATGAGGTAATATTAATTTTAAGAAAACTGCTACTTAATTTCGCTCAAGTTGGATTGGCGGAAAAACTAGGACTTGATTTTGGTGAAGAAATTGAACTAAAAATTAATCAATTACAAAAAGAAAGTAGTCCGGATATAGCTTTAAATATTTTAAGTAAAGTCCTAAAAGCCAACCAAGAAAAAAATTATCTTTTACCACAACTGCCACTGGAGTTAGTAATTATTGATTGGTGTTTAAGTAAAAATTACTGGCAAAAAAATGAAGACTCAATTGATCAAACACCAAATAAAAGCTCAGAAAGTTCTTCTCAAGCAAAAAATGAAGAACCTGAAGAAAAGAAAGAAAAAAATGTTTCTGCCAGTGTAGCTAATATTGATTGTCAAAAAGTTAAAGAATTATGGCCAGAGTTTTTGGTAAAAATTAAAAAATATAACCATTCCTTATCATTTATACTACAGAATTGTAAACCAGGTAATTTAAATAATGGAGAACTAAGTTTAGAATTTAAATATCGATTTCATCAAGACCGGGCACAAAATAATAGTGTCAAGCCAATTATTGAAAAAACATTAAGTGAAGTTTTTGCTTCAACAGTTAAAATTAATCCTATATTAAATGAAGATATGGAAATTTTAGAAGATGACAAAAAAGAGGAAAGAAAAGAGGAGGAGGAAGTTGAAGAAAGTAGTGAACAAAAAAGTTCAGCTGATAATATAATAAAAACATTTGGTGGGCAAATCGCCTCTTAATTTAAAAATATGTTAGATATTAAATACATTAAAGAAAACTTAAGTTACGTCAGATCAGCTCTTTTAAAGAGAATGGATCCTAAAACCTTAAATCTTGATCATATATTATCTCTTGATGAAAAAAGACGAAAATTTATTGAAAATTTACAAGATTTTAAAACTCAAAAAAATAAATTATCCAAAAAAAAGCCATCTCAAAAAGAAATTAAAAGCATAAAAGACTTGAGTGCAAAAATAAAAGAACTTGAAGCCTCATTAAATGAAACTGAGAAGAATTTAGAAGAGTCATTGGCACAGTTACCAAATATTCCCGATGATGAGGTTGTAGCTGGTGGAAAAGAAAATAATCAAGTTATCTATAGCTATAAAAAAAAGACGGAATTTTCCTTTAAATTTAAAGATCATGTAGAGCTGGCAACTTCGCTTGATATAATTGATTATAAAAGAGCAGCTAAAATGTCAGGTTCTGGTTTTTGGTGCTATAAAGGACTCGGAGCACAGCTTGAATGGGCACTGCTTTCCTATTTTATTGATTTTCATGTTAAAAATGCTTATCAATTTTTAATTCCTCCTTTTCTTTTAAATAAAGATTCAGCCTATATTTCCGGACATTTACCAAAGTTTGGTGATGATCTTTTTTGGACTCAAGATGAAACTTGTTTAAATGCAACCAGTGAAATGATGTTAGGTAATTATCATCGAGATGAAATATTGAAATTAAATGAATTACCGCTTAAATACTTTGCTTATTCTCCTTGTTTTCGTCGTGAAGCCGGTAGTTATCGCCAAGAAGAGCGGGGAATGATTCGTGGTCATCAATTCAATAAAGTTGAGTTATTTATTATCTCTCAAGCGGAAAAATCTTGGGAAATGTTTGATGAACTTTTAGCAATATCTAAACAATTAACCAAAGGGCTTGATTTGCATTATCAGGTATCAAAACTTGCTGCTAAAGATTGTAGTGCGGCTATGGCTAAAACTTATGATTTAGAGGTTTGGTTACCTTCTATGAATGCTTATAAAGAAGTAAGTAGTGTTTCCAATGCTTTAGATTATCAAGCCAGAAGAGGGAAAATTCGCTATAAAGATGAAAAGAAAAATAATGTTTATGTTCACACCTTAAATGCTTCTGGTCTAGCTACTAGTCGATTACTGCCAGCTATATTAGAGCAAAATCAACAAGTCGATGGTTCAGTTAAAATCCCGGAAGTTTTAAAGAAATATTTACCATCTGGATTAAATTATATAAAAAAGAGAAGTTAATTAAAATGAAGTTTAAGTATTTAATTTTTACAATCATTTTTATTGCTAGTTTTTTCTCTGCTTCACAAGCGTTTGCTATTGAAAAAAAATCAAGCTACCCAAAAATAGCAAACTATTTCCTAAAGTGGGATATAAATGACAAGGAAGCTGAAAAGTTAGCTAATTGGGATCTATTGATTTTGGACATGGAATTATCAATCAATAGTCCTGATAAAATAAAAAGAATTCGCGAAATTAATCCTGATGTAGTAATTCTAGCCTATATTACTGCCCAGGAAATAATTGATGATGTCTATAGTTACCCGAATGCAATTTTAAGACAAGAGTTATACAGAAATATTGATGATTCTTGGTGGTTAAGAGATAAAGAGGGCAAAAAAATAGTTTATTGGCCCAACACCTCTATGTTAAATGTTAGTGATGGAGCGGGATTGAATGAAAAGGAGGAAAGATTTAATGATTATTTACCACAGTTTGTAATGGAAAATATTCAATCAACTGGTCTTTGGGATGGAGTTTTCTATGACAATACTTGGGGTGATGTTAGTTGGGTAGATAGAAATATTGATATTAACAATAATCGAAGAAACTCCAATTCAAATCACGTTGATGATTTGTGGTCCGGTGGTTTTAAAAAAATTCTTCAAAGAACCAGAGATTTAACTGGAGATGATTTTGTTATTGTTGGCAATGGTAGAGTTTACCATCCATATTTACCCCATCTTCACGGTATGATGCTTGAAGGTTTTCCTTCATATTGGGAAAGTGGAGGTACTTGGGAAGGCTCTATAAACACATATCTTAAATTACCAAACTATACGCGCAAACCGTCACTAACAGTAATTAATAAATACCATAAAGATAGAGAAGATTATCAAAAGTTTCGTTTTGGTCTTGGTAGCGCGCTTTTAGGTGATGGTTATTATAGTTTTGACTATGATGTAAGCAATCATACTCAAACCTGGTGGTATGATGAGTATGAGGTTTATTTAGGTAAGTCTATATCACCACCATTTAATTTATTAAAAGATAACAATAACATTGAAGCTGGATTGTGGCGAAGAGATTTTGAAAACGGGGTGGTAATAGTTAACTCTAGTCAAGAAAAACAGCGAATTGTTTTTGAAAATGAAGTTTTAGAAAAAATATCCGGTACTCAAGATGAGCAAATAAATAGTGGAGAAAAAATTAATTGGTTAGAAATTGAGGCCAGAGATGCGATAATACTTTTAAAAGAGATGAATATTGTAAATGATAGTTCCTTTACTAATGGTGAATTTTTAAGAGTTTTTGATAGTGCGGGTAAGTTAGCTAGAAGTGGTTTTTTTGCTTATCTACAAGGTTTTTCTGGATCTAGTCAAATACTTTTACATGATTTAAATGGCAATAATTCAAGAGAACAAATTGTTTCCTATGATGGTGAAGTTAAAGTTTATCAAAACAGCTTAGAGATTTTAAGTTTTTCACCTTTTCATCATGGGTTTAAAGGAAAAATATCTATCGCGGCAGCTGATTTAAATGGCAATGGTCAAAAAGAAATTATTGTTGGCGCCGGCCCTGGCGGTGGTCCACAAGTTCGAGTCTATAATTTACAAGGTGATTGTGTTTCAACTTTTTTTGCTTATGATAAAAATTTTCGTGGGGGAATAGATGTGGCTGTTGGTGATACCAATGGAAATGGAAAATATGAAATTATAACCGGCGCTGGCCCTGGCGGTGGTCCTCACATCAGAATTTTTGATTATAGAGGCAGGGAATTGAGCACCTTTTTTGCTTATGATAAAAATTTTCGAGGTGGTGTAAATGTAGCTAGTGCTGATACAAATTTAAATAATAAATATGAAATAATTTCTGGTTCTGGTCCGGGAAGCAAAGCTGAAGTTAAAGTTTTCAATGATAAGGGTGAGACTATAAATAATTTTTTAGCAATTGATGATTATTTAAAAGGTATAAATGTATCGGTTTTTGATTCAACTGGAAATGGAAAGGCCGAAATTTTTGTGGGTATAAAACATTATTAATTTTTAAAATATGATTTTTAACATTTTCAAAATTATAAAAAAGAGAAAAAAACGACGTCGCTTGCATTTTATTTTAGATATAAGTTTATCGGTTATAATTTTACTTTTCATTGTATTTATTTTCACTTTCAATTTATATCAACCATCAATTTCTGATTCGGAAATTAAATCACCTCAGGAACCTGACGAGCCAGTTGAAATAAATGATCCACTGGAAATTGAATTTTCTCTCTCATCACTTGCAATTGAAAAAAACTCTTTTAAAACCCTTAATTTAAATTATAAAAATACTAGTGAAGATGAAATTGATGAAATAGTAGTATCACTTGAAACCATAACTTCAGGTTTTAATTTAAGTAGACTGGAATCTGATAGTTTGCCTGAAAATGTTGAAATAAATGGCCGTGATTTAGTTATTGAAAATATAGATGGATTCAGTGATGAAGAGATTGTTCTTAGAGCATATTTTTCTAATCCAGCTGACCCATTACTTAGACATTGTGCTTGGCGAGCCTTAATTGATATTAATTTTTTAGATGAAGAATTTAGTCAAGAATATAGTTTAGATAATGTACGCTTCCTATCAGACACTAATGTCACCTCAAGCGCCTATTATCACAGCATAAGAGGCGATCAGCTTGGTATTGGCCCGATTCCACCAATTGTTTCAATTCCAACCTCATATTGGGTTTTCTTTCAAATTGACAACCTTGGCAATGATTTAAGTGATTTTGTGTTCAGCGGACAATTACCTCATTATGCTAGCTTGGGTGAGAAAAAATCATTACTTGCCGGTAATTATTCTTACAATCCAGACAATAATCAACTTATATGGCAGGTACCATCTATTGATAAATCAGGTGGTACATATCGAGCGGGATTTGAGATTGAAATTATACCGGATAAACAACATACTGGACAAGTTTTAAATATAATTGAGAATTTAAGATATCGTTACAAAGATAGTGTATGTTACCAAGAAAAAAGTGGCTCACTACCAAACTTAGATACTAATTTACAGTCTGATTTTATCAATCAGGGACAGGGAACTGTTATTGAATAATTTATGTTAATTAGTGAAAAAATAAAAAATATAATAAAGCCTAAATATCCAACTTTAAATCGCATTGAAATATTTTCTGACAACTTGTTATCTAATTTAAACTACCTGCAATCACTTAAAAAGCAGGCAGAAATTATTCCAGTTCTAAAAGCTAATGCTTACGGCCATGGATTAAAAGAGGTAGCTAAAATATTAAATAAAACTAAGCTTAAAAGAATTGCGGTTGACTCCTTTCCAGAAAGCCAAATTGTAAGAGATTATTTTAAAGGCAAGATTTTGTTAATTGGAGAAATGTCTAAAGAAGCTTATCGCTATATATCTCCAAAAGACACGGAAATTGTAGTCTATAATCTTGAAACATTAAAATTTTTAGCTAGTTTTAGAAAAAAATTTAAAATTCATTTGTTTTTTAATTCCGGCATGAATAGAGAGGGAATTAAAGACATAGATCAGTTTTTAAAAAACGCAGAAAAGTATTTAAAAAAGCTAGAAGTTGTAGGTTTTTGCTCTCACTTAGCATCAGCTGAATCAGATAAGGAATTAAATCAAAAACAATCTGATAATTTTTTCAATGCTTTGGATAAATTAAAAAAAGCTGGTTACAAGCCTAGTTTAGTTCATTTAGGAAATAGTGCTAGTTTATTTACCTTAAATGATGATCGTTTAAATGCCTATCGCGTTGGTTTATGTTTTTATGGACACCATGTATTTTTACCAAACTCATCAAATTTTAATTTAGCGTATAAAAATTTAAAACCAGCTATGCGTGTTGTTAGTAAGGTTATTTCCTCGTATAACTTAAAAGCTGGTGAAATAGTTTCCTATAATGCCACCTATCAAATTACTAAAGATAATAGTCAAATTATAAGTATCCCCTTTGGTTATTTTGAAGGTTTAAGCTGGTTGTTAGCTAATACAAAATTAAAAGCTAAGGTTAAAACCAAGCAAGGACTTGTAGATATAGAGTTAGTTGGTCGAGTTTCTATGAATCTTTCTTCTTGGCAAATTATTGGTGACCAAAAAGTAGAGCTTGGCGATGAAGTAATTATTGTTTCAGAAAACAAAGAAGATGCAAATTCTATGGACAAGCTTTCAAAATTAAGTCAAACAATAATTTATGAAACTCTGACTCGTTTTAGAAGTAATATAAGGAGAGAATTAAAGTAATTATGCCCAAAAAAGATTATCAAAAAAGAAGTTTAAAGAATCCATTTTTTAAACAAAAAAGAAACAAAAAAAGAAAAAAGAAAATTCTTTATTTTCTAGCTAGTTTAACAATTTTAGCTTTATTATTCTACGTTTTATTTTACTCACCACTATTTACCATAAAAAACATAAATGTTAAAGGTAACGACAGAACCGCAGATTATTTAATTGAAGATCTTGTATGGCAACAATGCCAAAAAACCAGTATTTTTAATATAAGCGGTGATAATTTATGGTTTTTTTCTAAAGATCAATTAAAAGAAGAAATGTTTTTACGTCTAGATTTATCTAATATTAGAGTAAAAAAGACAATCCCGAAAACTTTAAATATTATAGTAGAAGAAAGGGAACCGATATATGTACTTAAAAATCAAAATAATTATCAATTTAGAGATATAGAGTCTTGTCCGATAAATAGCTTAGAAGTTAACAATCAAGATCTAAAAGATTATCCAATAATTAAAAAAGGCTCCTTAAGTGAGGATGATTTAGATTCTTGTATACAATTAAATATAGATTATGTCAATGAAGTAATAGAATTATATGATATGGCCAAAGACTTTGAAAATTTTTCCTTTTCTGAAATTCTATTAAACACTGAGGTGTATAACATCAATTTAGCATTAAAACAGGGACCTGAAGTGTTTTTTAGTCGGCGAGCAAATTTTAGTAAGCAATTAGAAAAACTTAATGTTATTATCTTAAATTTAAAGCAAGAAAGTGATACTAACATTGATGACATTAAATATATTGATGTTCGCTATGGTGATAAAGCTTTTATAAATTATAAATAAAAAATATATGGAACAAACATTTAAATTTCTATTTTATTTAGCAATAATAATAGCTGTCCTTATTGTTATTGGATTATTTCTATTATTTTTGAAGCTTATTTTAATGTTTCAACCAGAGGTAAGCATCCTTGGCTTGACGATTTATTAGTTAATAGTATATAATGGAGTATAAGGGTTATTATACTCAGTTTAATATAATAAACATATGTCAAGCAATCTTCCCCTTTTTGATGATTTTTTACTTAATTTAAAAGTAAGTAATTATTCCCCAAAAACAATTTATAATTATGAACGAGACCTCAAAGTCTTTGAAGATTTTTTATTAGAAAATAAATTAAGTTTTAGTAAATTAACTAAAAAAGATATATTAAACTTCAGAGCTAATCTATCCTCCATTGATCGACAAACTGCCAATAAGCAATTAGGTCATGTTAGACTCAATCCATATTCAATTAATAGAATGCTATCAGTTCTAAGGAGTTATTTAAAATATCTAACCGACATGGACTACAATTCCCCTTTAACACCTGATGCTATTAAAATGATAAAAGCTGCTAAGAAAAAATCACAAGTAGCAGAAATTGATGAAATTGTCAAACTTATAGAATATCCAACTAAAGCTGAAAAAGATAAGCGAGTGGCTCTAAGAAATCGAGCAATTTTAGAAGTTCTCTTCTCTACTGGCCTTAGAATCTCAGAATTAATTAATTTAAAAACTAATCAAATTGATAAAAGTGGGCGTATATTTGTAGTTGGTAAAGGTAAAAAAGAGCGTTTTGTCTATTTAACCCCAAGAGCCCTTAAGCATTTAAAAAACTATTTTGATAGTCGCAACGATGACTCTCCCTTTGCTTTTATTCCCTATCGCGGACTCAATTCTCCTAAAGGCAAAGAAAAAGATAAAAAAATATCGCCCAATTACTTACAGGCGAAAATTAAACGATATCGTGAGCTTTTAGATATAAATGTTCCGGTTTCAGCTCATTCACTAAGACATGGTTTTGCCACCTATTTAGCCGAAGCTGGAGCTAATCCAGCGGCAATTCAAGTTCTATTGGGTCATGAATCCTTAGATACTACTACTCGCTATGTTCATGCTAGCGATCTCTATGCTCAAAAAATGCAAGAAAAGTTTCATCCTCTAAAGGATGATGATTAATTAAAAGCGCGCTAATTTATTATCTTTTTCTTGTAAAAATGGCATTTTTAAAATCATCACTCGTTAATATTGTTCTGTCGGATTAACTTGACTTTTATGTAAATTTGTAATAAAATTTGTACAAATATGAGTAAATATGTAATAATATGTTTAAAAGAATTCTTTTTAAGAAAATAATTAAATATAGTGAACATAAAAATGCTTTAATTATAACTGGAATGAGGCAAGTTGGTAAAACTACACTATTAAAGCAAATTTATCAAAAAATAAAGTCACCAAAATTTTGGTTTGATTTAGAAAACCCGCTTGATGCCAAAGTGTTTGAAGAGTTAGATTATAATAATATTTATAAGACTTTATTTAAATTAACAAAAGCTAAGGAAAAACAACGCATATATATTTTTATTGATGAAATTCAAAATTATCCCGAAATTACCAAGGTAATTAAGTATTTAATTGATAATTATAGAGTTAAATTTTTTCTTACTGGATCATCTAATTTTTATTTAAAAAATTTATTTCCCGAGTCATTATCTGGTCGTAAGTTTATTTTTCAACTTAATCCTTTGAGTTTTCAGGAATATTTATATTGGCATAATAAAATTGATACTATTGATTCTAAATCAACGGGTTTAAGTCAAATACAAAAATCACAAAATGAATTTGAGGCGGAAAAATTTAAATTAGATTATCAAGATTATCTGTCCTTTGGCGGTTTCCCTGAAGTAGTTTTAACAGATGATATAGAAACTAAAAAGCAAATATTAAAAAATATATTTTCTTCATTTTTTGAAAAAGATTTAAAAATATTAGCTGACTATAAGGATGTTAAGGAGTTAAGGGATTTAATTCTTTTATTAGCTCCAAGGATAGGCTCTCAATTAGATATTACTAAAATTGCTTCAGAGCTCAATGTTTCCCGGCCTAAGGTTTATGCTTATTTAGAGTTTTTAAGTGGTATATTTTTTATTAAATTATTACCAAAATATTCAAAAAGTATAGACCGGTCTGTGGCCGGAGGAAAGAAAATTTATTTTAGTGATACTGGAATATTACAGATTATTTCTTCTGTTAATAATGGTCAGTTATTGGAAAATGCTGTTGTTAATCAACTAAGTTCCTATGGTGATTTATCTTTTTACAACTATCGAAATAGTCAAGAAATTGATTTAATACTGAATAAAAAAATAAGTCTTGAAATAAAGATTAGTGGTGGAGATTATGACAAATATTCTTTAAAAAAAATATCTAAAAAATTAGATATTAAGGATTATTATATCATTAGTCAAAAGTTTAAAGATGATAAAAATTTTATTTCCCCCCTCTTTCTCTAGTTTAATCTAAAATCTTTTTTCTTAGCCTTACTTCCTTTAGCTTTAACTCTTTTGTTTTTTTCTATACTGCCATCATCTTTAGTGAGTAAAATTTTTCTCAAATGACATAAAATTATGGTAAATAATTAAGTGGATTAACCGGTAGTCCATTTTTTCTTACTTCAAAATGAAGATGGGGTCCAGTAGAAAATGCTCCAGCTCCTGGGCTACCAGGAGCACCACCAGTTTTTCCAATAGTTTGCCCTTGAACAACAAACTGATCAGGTTTAACACTTACAGCTGACACGTGACCATAAACTGTGGAAAGTCCATTGTTGTGAATTATCATTATATAGGCATAGGCGCTGGTTCCATCAAATTTAACCCTAGCTACATAACCGTCAGCGGCAGATCTTAAGGTAGTTCCCTGAGCGGCTCTAATATCAATACCAGAATGTTCACCAATTACATGTCGATATGGATAGCGTGGATCGTGAAAATGGGAAGTAATAACGTTTTTTGGTACTGGCCAAGCAATTGTGCTATCACTACCCTCTAGAGGATCATCACTTAAATTAGCTAATTTTTGACGAACAGAAACTTCTAAACTATCAATTTCTGATTGTGCTTGTTGGTGCTCTTTTTTAGCTTGAGCAATTAAACTTTGATATTCACTTTCATTTTCTCTAGTTTCTTCTAAAATAAAGGTTTTATTTTGTTTTTCATATTCAAGTGCATTTCTATTTGATATTAATTCTGCCTTTAGATTAGCTAATTCCCTTCTTCTTTCTTCTAAACTTTCCTTATTTTTTACTAACAATTCTTGATTTTCTTTTAGTTGTTTTACACTTCTTGCAATTTCTTGGTTAGTATTGTCTAAATATTTAACTTGATTTAAAAATTCAGTTAATGAGTCATTAAGGAGTAAGATTTCAAGAGTATTTATTTGATTTTGCCGATATGAAAGTCTAAGTAAATGAGTAATTGCGTTTTTTTGGTCCTCAATTTTTCTATCCAAAGCCGCTTTGTCAGCGGTTAATTTTTGAATTTGAAGATTGGTTTTGGAAATTTCATTTTCAGTACTTTCAATTTCGATTTCTGCTTGAGAGATTCTTGAGTTTAGAATAGTTAATTGATTACTTAAACTAGCCGCTTTGCTTTGGGCTTGTTTAACTAAATCTTCATATTCTTGGCGCTTTTTATTAATATCATCAATTTGTTTTTTTTGCTCAGCTATTTGCTGGTTGAGAAGTTCAATTTCTGCGTTAATGGCGGCATCGCTTTGACTGCTAACTGGGTTTTTAAAATCAAATACAAAAATTAACGCAAAAAAAGCGATAAAAAAGATTGATAAAATTGTAATTTTATTTATACTTTTCATTGTTTATATTATAGCAAATTTAATTTAATAAGACAATAAAGATATGGCGTCTTTAATACGTTTTATACTTGCCAGCTTGCCTAGTATGTAAGCATTTTCAAAGGGGCTGGGGCTAAATTTCTGTCCTGAGAGTGCTACTCTAAGTGGCCAAAGATAATCACCATTTTTTTTGTTATTTTCTTTTAAATAAGAAATGATGGTTTTTTCAAGATTTTCTAGTTGCCAATTTTCAATTTTTTCTATAATTTCTAATAATTCTTTTAAATTATCAGCCACCTCTTTTTCACTTAAGTTTTTCCAAATAAGAAGTGATTTTTCGTATTCAATATCTTCAAAAAAGAAGGAAAAAAGAAATGGTAGGTCGTTTAAAGTTTTGATTCTCTCTTTAGCAATGGGCATTAATTTTAGACATTTCTCCCTTTCTTCTTGCTTAGGATTTTCTGATAAAAGTTTGGCTTTTACTAAAAAAGGTTTAGTTAATAAATATAAATTTTCGTCAGATTTTTGACGAATATAATAACCATTAAAATATTGAAGTTTATCAATATCAAAAATTGCCGGACTAATTCCTAAACTATTTAATGAAAATTCTTTCTCTAATTGACTTAATGTAAAAATTTCATTGTCTCCCTTAGGGTGCCAACCCAGAAGTGCACAAAAATTAATTAAAGCTTCAGGCAAATAACCTTGGTTTCTGTAGTCTTCAACAAAAACATCACCTTGGCGTTTACTTAACTTCCCTCCATCTTTGTTTAGTATTAAGGGAAAGTGAATAAACTTTGGTACATGCCAACTAAAGGCTTGATAGAGTAAAACATTTTTAGGTAGTGATGGAATCCATTCTTCACCTCGGCTAACATGGCTAATTTCCATTAAATGATCGTCAACAACACTAGCTAATTGATAAGTCGGCATTCCATCAGATTTCATTAAAATGTGATCCTCTAGATCATTGGCTTTAAAAGTAATCTCACCTCTTAGTTCATCATAAACCTTAATCTCACCTTCAGTTGGCATTTTTTGTCGAATTACATAAGCTTTGTTTGCTTGTAAATTTTTATCTATTTCTTCTTTACTTAAATAACGACATTTTTTGTCATATTTTGGAGCTTGTTTGTTTTTAGTTTGCTCGCTTCGCATCTCCTCTAATCTCTCCTTAGTGCAAAAACAAAAATAAGCAGATTTGTTTTTAATTAATTTCTGAGCATGTTTTTTGTAAACATCAGTTCTTTGACTTTGAATATAGGGACCATATTTTTGGTTTTCTTTATGTGGACCCTCATCAAACTCCAAACCTATCCAATTACAAACTTCCAGTAAATTATCTAAAGCTCCTTGAATTTGTCGTGATTGATCTGTATCTTCAAGTCTAAGAATTAATTGTCCATTTAAGTTTTTAGCCAGTAGATAGTCAAACAGGACTGTTCTTAGGCTACCTAAGTGAACATAACCGGTTGGTGAAGGCGCAAAACGTAATCTAATTTTTTTCATATTTTAATTTATTTAATTTTTCTAAAAATTTTTTAGTAGCATTTCTTCTAACTGGGTGAACAATCTTTAGTACCTCTGATTTCTTTACCCACTTCCAATTTGTGTGGTCCCAAAAATTAATGTTTATATCCTCATCACTGCCAGTAAAGCGAGCGATTAATAAATTTTGTTTTTGGCCCTTGTAGCCAAATTTATCATAATGTTTATTTTTCTCTTTATCAGAAGAAAAATTATCTCTAAATTTATATTTAAATACATTTTTAAAAACTTTTTCAACAGTAAAATTGCTGGTACCAACCTCTTC
Source organism: Candidatus Falkowiibacteriota bacterium (assembly GCA_003554785.1). Taxonomy (GTDB): domain Bacteria; phylum Patescibacteriota; class Patescibacteriia; order Patescibacteriales; family UBA12465; genus PWHG01. The sequence continues at coordinate 28,578 of PWHG01000067.1, read as the reverse complement.
TCTTAGTTCCCTTTTTCCGGCCTCAATAATTTTTTGACCATCAAGACCACCTTGAGGAACTTGCCAATGATTTTTTTGATCACTTCTTTTAACTAGCAGTATTTCCTTTTCCTTGTTTTTAAATCTATATAGCAAACAAGCCACATTTTTTCGATATTTAAGAGGGAGAATAAAGCGCCAATTAATTACTTTAGCCATAAATAAAATTGTGGCATTAAATATTCTTTTAAATCTCTTGGGTTCAAGTATTAATCGCCACAACCATTCCAGACCAATTTTTCTGATTAACTTTGAAGCTCGTTTGGCTTTTTTAGTTAAAAAATCAAAAGCTCCGCCCACGCCAATGGCAATTTTTAGATTAGTAAATTTATTTAAGTTATGGTAAATAAACTTTTCTTGCCAAGGGGCGCCAAATAGAGAGAATAAAATATCAGCTGAATATTCTTCAATTTGTTTTTCAGAGTTTTTGTCAAGATTAATTTTAACATCAGAATTAATAACTAAAAAATTTAGATTGGGTACTAATTTTTTTAAAGCTTTCTCAATATCACTGATACTTGAGCGACCATTTTTATGATTTACAATTATTACTTTTTTTTCTTGTTTTTCTGCTAATTTTAAAAGTTCAAGACTAAAATCAGCACCAGTAATTCGAGGAAAACTTTGATTGCTTAAACGACCAGCAATTTGCAAACCAAAACCATCTGCTAAATTGTATTCAGCTTGGTTTAAAATATAAAATAGCTCCTCATCTTGATGAGATTTAAGAATTATTTCTGGATTTGGAGTGCAAATGTATATTTTTTTCTCTCTTTCTAGAATCTTTTCTAATTTTTTCAATAAACTGTGTTTATCAATACTTGCTAATTTTATACCTAATATTTTAATCATAATATTTTTATCTTTGTATTTTCAGTTTATTATAAATAAAATAAAACAGCAAGCCTTGACATAATTGTTAAAAATTGATAAGTTTATATGTTAAATTTAATTATATGAAAATTGCATTTATCGGACAAAAAGGCATTCCGGCTAAAGATGGCGGGGTTGAAAAGCAAGCCGAAAGATTGGCACTTAGTTTAAAATTGCTTGATCAAGAAATTTTAGTATACAATCGCAAAAAGTATTGGCCAGATAGTAAAAATGAGTTTAAAGGAATTAAGATAATTTCTAAGCCTTTTATAAATACTAAAAATTTAGCCAGTATTACGCACAACTTTTTAGCTACTATTGATGTTTGTTTTAGAAAAGTTGATATTGTTCATTTTCATGGTGTTGGCCCTTCCCTTTTAATATTTATAGTAAAACTATTTAAACCAAAAGTTAAAGTTATATCTACTTTACATAGCTTTGATTATGATAATGATAAATGGGGACGTTTTGCTAGATTAATGCTTAAAATGGGTGAAAAGTCTATGGCGAAGTGGGCTGATAAGGTGATAGTTTTAACCCCAATTACTAAGGAATATTTTAAAAATAAATATAACAAAGAAGCAATTTTAATACCTAATGGTGTAGAAATTCCTGAATATCCTGGAAATGATTTACTAAAAAATTGGAACCTTGAAAAAGATTCCTATATTTTAAGTGTTTCTAGAATTATCAAATTAAAAGGAGTTCAGTATTTAATTGAAGCTTTTAAAAATATTGAGACTGATAAAAAGTTAGTTATTGTTGGTGAGGGTGAATATAAACAAGAATTAGAAAGTCTAGCAGTTGGTGATGATAGAATTATATTTACTAACAACCAAAATGGAGATAATTTAAAACATTTATTTGCTAATGCCTATTTATTCACTCAAACTTCAAAAATGGAAGGATTGTCAATTTCCCTGCTTGAAGCCATGAGTTATTCCCTACCATGTTTGGTTAGTGATATTGAGGCTAATTTGCAAACTACTAATAACTTATCCTATAGCTTTAAAAGTCAAAATATTAACAGTTTAGAACATAAATTAAAAGAAATTTTAAATACTGATAAGGAGAAATTAAAAAATATGGGAGAAAAGTTAAAAAACAGTGTAAAAGAAAACTATGAATCTCTAGCAATTGCTAAAGAGACCCTAAATTTATATAGAAGTTTATTAATTTAAATATATTAGTTCTTTTAAAAAACTTAAATATTAACCCAAAATTGTTGAGTCATGAAAAAAATTCTGAGTATTTTTCTTTTCTTTTTCATTTTTTCTGCCTGCGAAAAGGTAGATTACATGGATCCCGATCTTGATCCTGGTGATGGTGAAGTTGCAATTAAAGTGGCTACACTTGAAGAAGGTCAGGAAATTGAAACCACAACAACCGAAGCTGGTGAAACCATCTTCATGGTTGAATCTAACAAACAGTTCATATTTAGTTATGAAACTGATATGTCTGTAGATTATGTTATATGGGAATTTTGGAATGAGGAGGAAAGCTTTGATGATAATCCCATTTATTTCTATGGCGGTTATGATATGAAGTCAATATCATTAACTATAGTAGGTTTAAATGGAGAAGAACATCAAGTTACCTCCTATTTAAATTTATTTCCTAGATACCCTGAATCACCGTTTTACATCACTGATGTAGAGGAAAGTGGTGATAAATTTAAGATTACTGCCGGTATCTACAAAAATGCCTGGCATGGAGTATCAGGAAACTATTATCTGTATGGCACAATTACAGATATTCCCTGGGATAATCACCAAATGATAAATCCGGCTGATACCAATTATCGAATGTCTTCTAATGGTGAACTTCATCCCGCAGAAGGCGTTGGTCATTGGGTTAAAACTCAAATTGAAATAGCGCCCGGTGATCACTCTTTTGGAGTGGTGAGGTTTGTTGGTGATGATCCAATATGGGGAAACTTCAAAAACAGTAATTTTGTGACTGTTGATGAACCAACCCTTATTTCTTTTCATCTAAAAGATGATGGAGAAATTATTCCAGTTGTGCCAATTCCCGGTGAAAATGGTGATCAGGGACCATCAGCAGCCTTGAGGTTTACAATAAACAACGACAATTCAGTTACAGTTTATGTAAATCTTGATGGCTCATTTAGTCAAGGTGATCCCTGGTGGTCATATCTTGACCACAATGAGCAGTGGCATTCACCAATACCCTTAAGTTCGGTTCCAAATTTTCCTAACTGGGGAAAGCTTCATATCTCCGATATAGAAGATTTCCCCGTAAGAATGGTCTGGGGTTTATATGAAGATCAGGAAAATAATAATATGTCCCAGTCAATTTTCTGGGATGATTATTATCAATATATTTTTTTACAAATTATAAGTTAGTTTGTGAAAAAGTATAACCCCTAAACTTTTTTAGTTTAGGGGTTTTTTATATTAAAAAACCCTCAGATTTTAATTTAATCTGAGGGTGTATTTTTTGAAGGATCATCGGGTTTTATAAACCCAATAATTCCCTTCTCTTGTCATGTCTCTTGGTTGCCAACCAGTAAATTCTGACTTTATGGCAAGGTTATGGACGTCAATTAGGGAATCAATTACACTATGAGACACAAAAAATGTGCCATCATGAGTGATTCCATAATCTCCACGCATGGTTTCTGTTGGGTGCACGACCCAGTTGTTTCCATCGCTGGTAGTATTGGATCGAACGTTTCCTTCAAAAGTTGCTCCTCTTTCCAGGGCATATTGGGGAAAATGCATTCCACCATCATTATTTGCCATAACACAGAAGATGATGTCGCCACTTACGTTACGTAAATGACTCAGGTCTGCTTTTTTATCATCAGCCCTTACTGTCTTTGGTTCCGGCCTAGGCTCAGGAGTGGGTGCAGGTTTAGCTTGAGTCACCGACCTAGTGGTCGTTGTTTTAGCGCTTGTGTGCTGGTTAATTTTATTTTCCAGCTCAAGTAGTTTTCTTTCCAGACTTACAATTCTGTCCCTTAATCTCTGATAATCAGCTTCTCTGATTTCTGTGTGAACTTCTCTTGTTTCCACCTCAACTCTGTCTGTTGAACAGAAGTTGAAATAAAACAGGAAAAGTATGGCACCAATTAATATAATCAGTGCAATCCAAAATACTTGTTTTTTCATGATTAATCCTCCTTTTTGTTTATACAATTTCTTAATTTAAATTCGTAAAAGTAAATACCAAATTGACACCAAAATGGGTATCATTAAGGCTTGGCTCAAAATTTCCTATTCGTTGTTTAACAAACAGGTTTATACTAAGCCAGTCATCTTTTTCCATTTTCAAAAAAGACATTTCAGGACCTGTAATTAACCAATGACTTCTGTCTCCCCGGAAATATTGATATCCCAGAAAAACCTTGTATTGTCTTAGGTTTTCAAACAGACCAGCTTCAATAAGACTAAGTTTTATTTCAGAACTAAAGCCAGCTTTATCCCAAATAACTGATTCCGGAATTTCATCCCCATTCCAATAGTCTTCTTTATAGAAAGCTAAAGGTTTTTGCCAACCCAATTTAAACTGGGTTCTAGGAAAAATGTTATGGGAATACCCATATGTTTTAAGAAGGTTGAAATTGAGATCAAAAGAAACTATATAGTCCTCTTGAGTCATTTCATAAACAGATCCATTGTGACCATCCCCTCTTCCTTGATCTTCAGTTTTTTTAAGCATAATATTTGTGCCTAAAAAAGCTGAATGTCGCAGAGAGAAAAAATCCCAGTATTTCCCTACAGTAATACCTGCACCAATTTGACTGCTACTTCCTTCATACCTGTAGGTTTGAGTATTATTTTCAAACCTAGACTTTGAATAAAGAAAGGAAAAACCAAAAGATACATGGTCTGAAGTTTTAAAAGGTAAGTATTCGGCATAAATGCCGTACCAACCTCCTTGATTGTTAGTGTTTTGCTGAGCAAAATAACCACCAGCAAAGAGTGAAACATTTACCTCTTCTTTGAATTGTCCTGAGCTTGAGTAAATAAAACCCAAAAACAGAATGATAAAAATTACAAATTTTTTCATGACTGTATATTTTTTTTGTTGTTAATGTTCAATAAATTATTTTTTTAAATAATCATATTATTGTACATAATTTTTTTGTTTATGTCAAGAGAAAATATAAAAAAAGCCTCAGTTTTTTACAACTGAGGCAATTGGAGGTTTGGCTTATTTATACACGTAAGCCGGCTCTCCGTTTACTTCTTCTTCTCGCATTTGAACAGGGCTCCAGCCAGTGAGGTCGGACTTAATTTCAACCTTATTCGGGTCCCATTTTGAAAGGAACTCTTTTTTTACAAAGATAGTCCCGTCATCTAGGATTCCATAAGGTTCATCGCCACTTGAAGTTGGTGTCAATGACCAGTTAAACCCGGAAAGTCCGTTTGGATAGACGTCATTTCCAGCGCCTCCCAGGAGTGCTGGTAAATGCATGTCTTCCCTACCGTTGAGCCGAAAACAGAAGGTTGTGGTACCTTGCGGTGTAGCTTTTGCTCTGGGTTGTTCTTTGATTTCAACCCTTTCATCAATAGTGTGTTCTGCTGAACTTTTATCACTTCTGGTTGCTAGCATGTAAACCAGCAAAAGAAGAAACAAAAAAACAAGTCCATAAATTACATAATCTTTTTCTACTTTTTTCATTACTCAAGGGCCTCCTACCCATTTGGTTTTTTTAAAATGAACAATTATTAACTGATTAATATATATTAAAACTGGATTTTTGTCAAGGATTATTTGATGATATTGTCCATATCACCTGACACATCATCTTCTCGATTTTTTTCCAAGTTTCTATAATATTCATTTAATCTTTTTGCTTCTTCACTTTCTTCTTCCTCTTCTTCTATTATTTGATCAATATTTTTTTTGCTTTTTTTTGCTTTAGCTGTAAATAATCTAATATCATATTTTTCTTCAGGAAAAATGTAGATAAAGATTAAAGCTAAAATAAATGATCCTAAGATAGTAATTGCGATAATATAGGGTATGTTTGGTTTAACTGGCCTCTCTGATACTAGTGGTTGATCAATAACATTAATTTTAATATTTTCATTACCAGAATACTTATGACTATAACTAGTTAAGGTGCTATTAATCGATAAAGCAATTTGTTGTGCTTGTTGTGGTTGTTGGTGATAAACATTAATTTCAATAATTCCACTGTCACTATATGTACGTGTATTAATTGAATTTCTCCATTTTTTAATTCTTTCTGTTTGTTGACCACTGAAATAATTATTATCAATTTGATAATTATCATTGTCCATTACTAAATCAAAAAATGAACTTGAATAAATTATTTGAGAAAATAAGTTTCCTAAATATTCATTAGTTCTTGATAGAGTATAAGCATCAGAAGTTACCCCCTCTTGCATAACTAAAATTCTTGATTGAGCTCCATATTTTATAGGAGAAAGAATAGATGCAACTAATACTAAAACTAAACTTATTAGCATAATACTAACGATTGTCTGTTTTTTTCGGTTTACTAATTGCGAAAATTGATTAAATTCCATAACGATTTTATTTATTTATTAACTTGTCATACTACAACATAAAAAAATATTTGTCAATACCTATCTATTGACATATTTAATTATTTAGTGTATGATAACTAGAATTTTAAAATATAAAAATAAAAATATGAAAAAATGGTCAATTATTGGAATTGGATTATTGGTAGTGATTTTATTAACTACTTTAATGATTAATTCCGGAAAAACAAATTTAAAATCATATTATTCCGGCGATGCGATTGTTTTTGCCAATAATATTTATGTTGGTAGTGCTGACACTGGAAGTCTAGAGGTTTTTCGTCTAGATGATGATAATTTAACATTACTCGAAAAAATTAAACCCTATAACCCTCGTTTTAATCGCTATGAGGATTTTTATGATTTAACATTTTCTGTTGAAAGAAATCAATTATTTGTTTATGCGGTTAGTCATTATACTATTTATAAATATCAAGTAGTAGGAAATAGTCTACATTTAGTAAATGAAAGTAAAAATACTTATTGGGAGTGGTATAATCGCATTAATCGATTTGATGGTAGAATTGTAACTGTTAGTGCTAAAGGTGTTAAATATTTTAATTTTGATCTCCAAGTAATTGATTCTTATGATTTTACAAACTCCAAGTCACCTTATAATATTAATGCCGGTATTGATCGCTTTATTTTAAGTGTTGACGAAGAAACTAGTTCATTATTAGCTTATGATAGAGAAACTAGAAAAACTGTTAGCGACATACCTTTAAATTTTAAATATGAAAAAGGTAATAGAAAAGCTTATCAAGACAGTTTTGGTCACTTATATGTAGTTGATGACTACTATGCCAAAAAATTTGATTTAAATGGTAACTTACTTGGACACTTCAAACATATTGGCCATCAAGGTTTTGATATTACTAGTAGTGGACACAATCATAATGTTTATTTTAGCAATGGCGTAGGAGTGGTTCAATTAGATCAAAATATGAACCTAAGTAATTATCGCTTCACAACTCACCTGGGAGGACAATCTGGTTGGGCAATGGGCCTTAAAGTTCTTCATTTAAACGGTGATAAATTAGTGATATTTAACAATACTAATATTTTAGTTTTAGATGAAAATTTAGAAAAAATAGCCTCAGTTGAAGCCACTGAAACAGATGACAGGGTTTATCCACTTGAAAATCTGTTTCTAAATTTGGATAAAACTCGCGCTTATATAAATAGTGAAGTTTTAGTTTCCGGTGGTGGTTTTAGACCAGATGAAGATTTAATCATCACTATCGCTAAAGAAAAAACTAATTCTAAAGCAAATTTTAGAGGTCGTTTTTCTGAAGTTATTACAATTCCAGAAATGAAAGCTGGGCGACATGATATAAAAGTAGAAGGAAAAGACTCAGGTCTTCATTATAGTATTTCAATTACTATTGAATAATAAAGAATTAAACTAAATATAAAAAAAGAAATCCTCTTATTAAGGATTTCTTTTTTTAAATGAATTATAGATTTCTTCTATTGCTTTTAAATTACTATCTTCGTTTAAATGTTTGACACTTTCTTTGGCTTTTTTCCCCATTTTATCTAAATCAAGTTGATTTAACTTTTTAATTTTTTCTCTTAATTCACTAACTGAACCTGGTTTAAATAGAAGGCCATTTTCTCCTTCTTTTATAATCTCAGGCATTCCGCCAGTGCTACTAGCAATCACTGGTTTTTCTAAACTAAGAGCTTCAAGCATGTTAAGGGGCATATTTTCCCACCAAATTGAAGGAATAATCACTGCTTTGGCTTCAGAGATGATGCTAATTAAATCATCACCTTCTTTAAAGCCTAAAAACTCTACATTTAAATTTTTCTCTTTAGCTAATTTTTTAAGTTGATTTTCATAAGAACCACTGCCAACAATCTTTAAGCTTTCATTAGTGCTTTTAAGCGCATTTAATAAAACATCAATTCCCTTCTCTTTGCTTAAGCGTCCAAAATAGAGAAGATAGTTTTTTCTTTTTAAATCCTTTTTTGTTTCTAGAGTACTATCAAATGGGTTATATAAAACAGAAATTTTCTCACTTGGCCAGCCAAATTCAACAAATTTATTTTTTAAAAACTTACTTGGAGAAATTAAATGATCAATATTTTTTTTATAGATATTTAAAATTGAGTGATGAATATACATCTCTAAGCTAGCTAAAGCAATTTTGCTATAGGAATTTTTTAGGCATTTTTTAAAAAAACAATTGTAGTATCTTTTTTTTAAACAAGCTTGGCAAGTATGATTGTTTGTAAATAGTTGATAATTTGGACAAATTAGTTTGTAGTCGTGTAAATGAATAATTGTTGGTATTTGGTATTTTCTGGTGATATTTAAAATTGAAGGAGAGATTTGATGGTAAATATTGTGCAAATGAACTATGTCAGGTTTAAAATCCTTAACTAATTTTTCAAATTTATTTTTAGCCTCTAAACTATAAATAATTCGTCCCGGAGTTTTAAGTTTGTCAATAAATTTTGAATTATTAAATTCAATATTTGAAACAAAATACTTAGACCATTTTGAGTCTAAATTTTTTGGATGCAGCATGGAAAAATTAGCCACCTCATAATTAGCTTCTTTTAGTTTTTGCGATAATTTAAGATAGTATTTATCAGCTCCACCTTTAGGATAATGATATTTGTTAACCTGTAATATTTTCATAAATAGTTTGGTAATTTTCTATCATTTTATTTAAACTAAACTTACTTTTAACTAAACTATAGGCTAATTCAATTTTTTCTTGAACAACCTGACTGTTTAGATTAGTTAAAAGAAAATCAATATTTTTTGTTAATTGATCTAAGTTTTTGTTTTCATATAAAAAGCTATTTTTATTATCCAATATCTCCAGTATCCCATCAACTGAGCTGGCAATAATTGGTTTTCTGCTCGCAGCTGCTTCTAGAATAGCTAAACCTAAACCTTCCCAGCGAGATGGCATAACAAAAATGTCAATTTTATTTAACCAATTTTGGCTATTTACTTGACCAACTAAACTAATTCTATTTTCTAAACCTAAACTACTAATTTGTTTTTCCAAAGATTCTTTTAAATACCCTTCTCCAGCAATCTCTAATATATAGTTTTGATTTTTTAGCAGTGAGCAAGCTTTTATTAAATCACTATGGCCTTTTTGTTTATTTAATCTACCCATTGAGCCTAAAATTATTGGTTCATTTTTAGGTCTTTTTTTAGTTTCTAAATTATAGTAATTTAAATCAACTCCATTATATACTATATCAATTTTTCTTTCATTAATATTATATCGCTTTATCGCATCTCTTTTAACTGCTTTTGAGACTGCCAATATTTTATCAATTCTTCCCACACTAAGTCTTTTAAGAAAGTTAGCTAATCTTTTCTCTGAGATATTAATATTGTGTTCAGTTGAGATAATCTTAGGTTTTTTTATAAAGTAGCTTGCCAGTGGTCCATAAACATCGCCGCCTAAATGACAATGCAAAACATCAGCTTTAATTTTATTTAGGTTTTTTATTATTTGAAAAAAATTAATAAAATCAAATAAATATTTTTTTTTCAAAGAAATAATCTTGACTCCCGATCTCTCTAATTGCCTTTTTTCAATTATTCCAACTTGTTTGTCGTTGTCTTTAAATAATAAAAGATAGGTTCTAAATTTATTTTTATCTAAACCAATTAGAATTTGCAGGCAAACTTTTTCCGCACCCCCACCGCTTAAATTAGGTAATATATGTAGTATTTTTATTTTTTTTGACATATTTCTCGTCTAAAAATTTAATAGCTAAAAATAGAAGTAGTATTGGAAGCCAGACTTTTCCTTTAAAGTACGAGGTGTTAAATAGTTGAAAAAACAAGCCGCCCCAAACAGCCAGGCAAAGTGGAAGTATCCAAGAGATTTTAGGGTAATATCTTTTTATTGCTAGCACTGTAATTTTAAATAAATATAAGACAATAAAGAGCCAGGCAACTAAACCAAATATTCCACTTTCTGCTAAAACTTTAGCAAGTACACCATGGGCATCAATTGCTTCTCCATGCTGAGCCCTGAAACGAATATCTTTATCAACTAAATTTATAAATTCCCCACTCCCATGACCTAGTATTGGTTTCTCCTTAACTGCATTAATTGCTACATTGTTTAAAAGCACTCGACTCTGAGTTGAGCCAATATTGGCATCTTGGAGTCTTTCCATGCGGAAAAAAAGTGGTGAGATGATAATTAGAAATAAAAGACTAATTAAGACAATTGGAATTCTTTCTCTTTTTTTGTAGTAAGCCTTAAAGCCTAAATAAACAATTAATTGTAAAATTAAAGTAATCCAAGCGGCTCGGGAAAAAGTTAATATAATTCCAAAAGTAAATAAAACAAATAAAACATCAGCTAAATTTTTCTCACGTTGACTTTTTAAAAATTCCCTAATAATTAAAGTAAGAAAAACGCCAATATTTAAAAACTCTGCAATTAAATTATGATTTCTGCCAAATGGAAAAAAACCAGATATGTTTATACCTTGCAAACGAAAGAAACTATCATAGATATCTTGACCATAAAGAGATAAAAAGCCACCAAACAAAACTACAAGTGAGCTAATAAACACCATTACAATAGTAGTTTTCAATATTTTTGGATTTTTAATAATATTTGCCGGCACTACAATGTAGGCTAAATAAAGAAAGACTAACCAGCGAAGAAAGTAATAAAGTGAATCGCTAAAGTTACCAGAAAAAATAACTGATAAAAAACTAATTAACAAAAAAATAGCAAATGGCACTAAAAAGGGCCAAGATAATTTATTGACTTTATTTTTAGAAACTAAACTTATTAGATAATTAAGAAAAAAAGCTAAAAGCAAAGTTACAGCAATTAAATCAACGATCGGTATACTTAAATTATACAAACTTAACTCAATACCAATAAGTGGCAATGATAAAGCTAAAATATATAAACCGATTTTAGGTAAGATGGTAAATAAAACAAAAATTAAAATTGTAAGTAAAATTAAAATTTCTAACATATATTATAATAATAACTGATAAATTAAAATAAAAAAAGGGCTAAACTGTAGCCCTTATTTCCCCTTTTCTTTGTAGTGGGGATACTACTACTTTTCCCTTTTCAAAGTGGCGAATATATTTATCCCCTTCTCTGTAATAAGGTCCAAGTGGCTTACCAAGATCAATCATAAACTCTTGATAAATTTGATCATCATCCTGTCCTATCGCTAGATAAACATTATCTAGAAGCAAGGCACTAGCTAGACCAAATTCTACTTCTCCTGAGTTTATACTAAAAATGGTATAGGCTCCGGTTTTTTTGGCATTTTCAATTGATTGTTCAAATCCCTCAGCCCACTCATCACCAAGCCAAGCATTGGGAAAATTTTCAAACATTTTTCCATCCACAATGTCTAGATAATAATGATCACCTTTGTTGCCAATAATAATGAAATCATCATTATTGCTTCGGCGAATTCGACGCAAGAATCGTCTAACACCTCTTTCCCAACTCTGGTCAATTCTTTGATCCAAGTTGGGTTGACCATCATTGTTTATGTCAATATTTCCTGGTGATACCCAAGAAATATTGGGAGTACAATTATCCATGAAATAACCATCCCAAATCGTGTCAGATAAAACTTCGCGATTTAGCTTTCTAGCCATCCAGGAATAATATCGTCTCCAACCTTCTCTTGGACAAGCCGTTGAAAGGTTTAACATTGTCATTCCAGGCCAAAATGTTACTAGTGACCTTTCATTGTAAATTGTTTGCCGCAATATCCATTCTGGTCTGTTATTTACAATTTCATCAATCACTGAGTTTTGCCAAGGACGATTATCGTATTTAGTCGTCCAAATCTCCATCGGATTGGTGTAGCAAATCAATTTCAAGTCTGGATTTTTTTTCTTGATTTCCACTAAATGATTATAATTGTTGAACATATTTTCTACATCAACAATTAACAAATCAGTTTTAGCTAAATTTTCTACATTTTCTGGTCTGATAATTGGACTTGTCCAATACCTGGCAGTATGATTAGCTGAGAAAAAAGATTCTTCAATTTTTTTTAAATCTTTTGACTCATGCATCTTAATGCCAAATAATCCCAGGACAAAGACAATTAGTACTACTACTAGTCTTTTCATTTTTCAATTTTTTTTGAATGTACAATTAATTTATTTTAATTTAATTTTTTTCAAGTACTAAAACTACGTGACTTTTAATTTTCTCTAATCTAAGTATTTCAAGTAATTTATCATAAACTAAGCTTAAATAGTTAATAATAAAAAATCTATATAAATAACCATAGGTGAAAGCAAACCTCTTCTCTTCTATTAACTTAAAGCTATTTTCCTTAAATATTTTCTTTAAGTTATTAATACTTTTGTAGCTGTATTTTACTGGATGAGCGCTATCGTGCCCTTTTTTTCTAAATAACTGATGAAAACTAGTTGGTGTGTATTTAGCTAATATAAATTCAGGAGCTTGAGGGTTTGATAGGCTAATTACTAGCTTACTTTTAGGTTTTAATATTCTAAATATCTCTTTTACTGCATTTTGTGAATTTTCAACATGTTCAAAGACAAAATTTGCAAAGGCGAGGTCATATTGATTACTGGAAATAACTTCCATATTTTCTAGTGGACAAGTATATGAGTTTTTTACATAATCAGCCTTAACTTTACAATCCTCAATATCACAGCGATCTTCAATAAAGAAAAAGTTTTCTTTAATTATCGCCTCTTCAATAATTGTGCTTTTGCTAGCTCCTAAATTAATGATATAAGGGATATTTTCTATTTTTCTGAATAATTTTAAAATAACTTTAATTAGATATTTTTCAGCTTTAGTTTGCATATTCTTATTTAAAGATTCTAATTAACTTATCATTTTCTAACTTATTTGTCAATGGTGGTTGGTTTAGGAACTCAAATTTAAAAGAATTTATACGACTTCCGGCCTGTCTTTGTAGATAAAGTTTATAGTTATTATCTTCTACCTGATTTTTTATTTTGTCAGGTAATTTATAGGAAATTTTAATTTGTTTGCTTTGACTTGGTTCAACGGAAAAATAAAAGCCAATAATTGTTTTATTTAATTCATTGTTGTCTTCAACTTTTAAATCAGAAGCATTTTCAATTGATAGCAATTGACTTCCCTTTGGAGTTAATATTCGTGTATAGCTTTGATAGCGAGTGGTTCGCCAATCAAATCCACCGTCATGTTGATAATTCAGGTATAAATTAGCGATTAAATCATTATCTCTTTTTTCTAATTTATAGTACCAATTTTTTCTCATTACTGCATCAGTTTTAAAAGCAGCTAGATTAGCATCAACAATCATTAGGTAATCATGGTCAACTGAAGCTATTTTACCATCAACTTCTAAGCTTTGAGCTAAGTTTTGATTTTGTGGGTTTGTAAAATAGGCTTGTAGATCTTTTTTTATAATTGCTTGGTCAAGAATTTGAAATAATTCTAAAGTTTGAAAATTACTTATATTTTTTAAACGATCTTTTAATATCATAGCTAAATCTTGAATAATATCTTTTCTATCCCAGGATTCAATATCTTCATCTCTGTAACCAATTCCAGTTTGATATTGTAAAAGAGCTTGTAAGTTTTTAGCATTATAGGTTTCACCATCTAGTTCAATTGGACCAGTTAGTTCAATTAATTTAGCTACAAACTGAGGTGTAACTGCAAAAATTGCATCTAAATCATGAAACTGTTTATCTGCGTAACTGCTTTCCTGGTAAAATAATTGTTCAATAAATTTAGCACTTGTGGGAAAATCTGGAGACCAATTTGAGTCTCTTAAATACCAATTTTTTAGGCCCATATATCTGGCAATTGGCTCAGGTGGATTAGTCTCTAAATGTTTTATTGAAGGCATATCATAGTGATAGACATCACTAACTTGCATATCAATGTTTTCACCTAAATCAGAAACTTCCAAAGTTGCCAAAGAGCCAATAAAGCCTCCAGTTGGTCTAAGTTCATCATTGTTTTGAAATAAGATTAAAAAATGACTACTCTCAGGCCAACCACCAAGAGTGGGTAAAAGTCTAAGTATTGGTAAAGCTCGAGCTAATAAAACTTCTGTTTCATTTAGTTGAGTTTTTAATTTAGTAATTTCATTTTCAATAGGAAGAGTAAAAAAAGAATTTTCAATTTTATCTAAATTATACAGAGCTAAATCAAGATTAGCTTTTAAACCAGCTAATTCTGGTTCATGTTCAAAACCAAAAGCAATTAAATTTTTTCTATCTTCAAGTGTAAATGATCCTGGACGATTAAAGACTTTAACCGTATCTTCAAGTTGATAAATTAAATCACTAGCGGAAAGAAAACTATTGCTAAGAAGCTCACCGGTTTGACTAAGTCTTTTAAGATTATTTATTTCTTTTCTTAAAAAAGGAAGACTAAAAAATGGATTAGTATTTTTTATATTTTCAATGTCAGCGCTTGTTTGCTTGAAATTATATTGAGCAATTTGTGCTTGCTCTTGAGCTTTATTTAAATCAGAATCAAGTAAACTATATAAACTAGAATAGAGATTATCTCTAGCACTATAGCTGTTTTTTATAATTGATTGCCAACTGTTAAAATTAATTAAAAAGATAATAAGAGTTAAAACAAATAAAGAGCCCAAAATAATAAAAAGAATTTTTAGACTCTTGTAGATATAGGAAAGTATTTGATTTAATGTATACATAAACTTATTTAACCGGAACCTTAGAGTTGGCTTCTGCTAATTTTTCATCTTCTAGCATTTCTTGGCCAACAATAATTTTATGCTTTCTTTTTAGTAGATCACTTAAAAATCTATCAACAATTTGGCGACGATATATAAACTCTGATTGAGTCATTATAGTATAGTTAATTTCTCGATTAACATCTTTTTCTAGTTGAGAAATTAATTTTATAATTTGATTTTTTTTAAAGTTTCCAACAATGAATAAATCTGTTTGAGCATTGCTATCACCAACAAAAAAACCACACAACATAATAAATTTTGGTGTATACATTTTTTGTAGGTTCTCGACAAAATCTTGTGAAGATAATAATTGAGCTTTGCAAAATAAAGCTTTTAATTCATTGAAAAGTATGGATTTTTTTTCACAAGAAAAAAATTTTCTTCCCTTGACTGTGTCTTTTTCTGGCTTAATTATACCAATTTTAGTTAAATTATTGAGTTCTCGACGAACGGCATTTACTTGTAAATTTAAGTCTCTTGCTAACTGTCTTGTGTAGAACTTTTTGTCGGAGTTAAGTAAAAAAGTTTTTAATATTTTTACTCGGCATAATGAGCCAAATAATTTTGCTAGCATATTTATATAAAATTTAAAAAGTCTTTGACTGTTATTTATTTTATAGTATAATATATATAGACACAAGTCAAATATAAAATTTTAATATTTTTTTATGTATCATAAAATTTCTTCCTTAATGCTCAACCTGGCTAAAAGCTCAAGTGGCCATCGAGAGGTGTATGTAGCTCAACCAGATAACCTAACTCAACAAGTTGCCGGTAAAGTATTTATCCTCTTTGAGTTAGAGGCAAAAAAAGCTGACGCTAAGAAAATATATGATTTTTTAATAAATGGTATTGATCAATATTATTATCAAGACGAAAAAATATTTTTACGAGATAAAATAGAAGGTTTAAAACTGGAAAATATTTTTGAAGCTTTTTTAACTAAACTAAATCGAGCTTTATCGGAATTTTTAATTTCGGAAAATATCCGAGTTAAATCAAGTGATTTTAATATTACTATTGGCTTAATTTATGAAAATCAATTATTTTTTTCAAACTTTGGTCGTAATCGTGCTTATTTAATTTATAAGAAAGCTGATCAATATGAAATCATTAATGTTGAATCCAGTGCTTCTGATGTTGAAAGAAGTGATTATCAAGATCAAGAGGATGAGCAAGTAGTGAGTGAACGAATGAAAAATTTTAAAATATTTTCTTCTGTAGTTAGTGGTGAAATTCCTAGTGCTTCCTATTTTTTCTTTACCAATGAAAATTTACCTGAATATTTGTCTACAAAAGAGATGGTTTTAATTATTAGTAAGTTACCTCCAATGGTAGCTACTGAGCAAATGAAACAATCATTAGCTAAAGTTAATTCGTATGCTCCCTTTTTGGGAATTATTATTAAAAATACCTTAGGTTTAAGTGAGCAAGATGAAAAAGAAGAAATATTAGAAAATTTATCGGCTCAAAGCTCAATTTCTACTTTAAAACACACAGAAAGAAAAACTGAGGATATGTTGTCCCCTACTGGTTTTTTTGATAAGTCAAAATTTAAAAATAATTTTGATGATTTTTTATCAAAAATTTCTAATTTTTTCAAAAAATTATTTCCTTTTCTTAAAATTAAAGATAAAAAGGTAAAACAAGCTGTTGAAAAAACTAAAGAGCAAAAAAAAGAGGTAGTTGACAATTCTAGTGACCCTAAATCAAGCATTGACATTAAAACTAAAATTGAAGTGGTTAAATCTAGTTCCCTGTTTTTTAAATTTATTAAAACCATTAAAAATTTTATTGTCAATTTATTTACTCCTAATTTTTGGTCAAATTCATTTACTGATATTTTTAAAAATTTCAAAACTTTACACCCTAAACGAAAATTACTAATTATTTCTGTCGCATTATTATTAATTGTTTTAATTATTAGTATATCAATTACTAATCGTCAAAAAAGATTGCAAGAGCACAATGAACAATTTATGGCTACAATTGAAGAAATTCAAGATCGATATGATTTAATTGAAAGTTATTTATTATATGACAATGAAGACGGAGCTAAGTTAATTATAGGTGAAATTAGTGATGAAATCTCTGAACTTGAAGCATTAAATGAAGAGCAAGAAGAACTTTTGACAACTTGGCAAAATAATTTGCAAGAATCAAGGCGGGAAATTCAAAAGTTAACTATAATTAATGAACCGGAAAAATTATTTGATACTGTTGACTTAAACTCTTCAGCTGAGCCTAGAAATTTATCAATAATTGATAATAATTTATATGTTAGTGATCCAGCTGGAAAAATTATCTATATTTACAATAGTGATGAAAAAGAAACTTCATCTACTTTAATTAATACTAGTGGAGATTTAAATTTAGAAATTCCTTTTGTCTATGATGACAAAATAAATTATTTAGATGATGAGAATATAGTTCAAGTTGATATTGATGGTCAGTATGAAAACATAGCTGTTTCTGGTTTGGTTGATAAAAAAACCAATGCCTTAGATATTTATGAGGTAAATGATTTGTTGTATAGTCTTCATTCAGCTGAAAATAGTATTTTTCGACATTCTCCTGCTAACTCCTTCGAGCAATTTAGTAACTGGTTGCAAGAAGATGTTAATCTTTCCTCAGCAATAGATATGGCAGTAACTGCTGAAATTTGGGTTTTAGAAAATGATGCAAATATTTTAAGACTATATCTTGGAGAAAATGATGATGACTTTAATTTAGATAATATTGACCCACCTTTAAATAGTGCTAGTAAATTAATTACCAATGAAAATAGCTTATATATATTTGATAGACAAAGTTTGCGCTTAGTAAAATATAATTACGATGGTAGCTTTGAGTCTCAATATCAATTCCCCGACCTAGAAGATGTTTTTGATTTAAGCATTGATCATCAATTAGAAAGAGTTTATCTTTTATCAGATACAAAGATTTATAGTTTTTCCTTTTAGAAAAGTTTTAATATAAATAATTTTAAATACAAAAAATCATCGCAAACGCGATGATTTTTGTTATGCTTTTAAAGTAATAATTTACTTTAAAGTTACTTTAGCGCCAGCTTCTTCTAGTTTAGCTTTAATTTCTTCAGCTTCTTCTTTTTTAACTTCTTCCTTCAATACTTTAGGTGCAGAGTCAACTAAGTCTTTAGCTTCTTTTAAGCCCATCTCAGTGATCTCTCTAACAGCTTTAATAACATTGATTTTATTACTTCCACTTTCACTAATTTCAATGTCAAAACTATCTTTTTCTGGAGCTGCTTCTTCTTGACCATTTCCTTGAGGAGCAGCCATCATTGCTGGAGCAGAAGCAGATACGCCAAATTTATCTTCTAAAATTTTAACAAATTCAGCTAAATCAAGAACTGACATTTTTTCAATTTCTTCAACTAATGATTTAAATTTTTTAGGCACTTCTACATTTTCTGTAGTGCCTTCTTCTTTTTTTTCTTCAGACATAATTTTAAAATTATTATTTTATTAATTAATTATTTTTTTGTTCTTCAATAGCTTTTAAAGCATAAACTAAATTACGTAAATTACCTGCCAACGCATTTACAAGACCTGAAATTGGTGAGTTAATTGAACCGACAATTTTGGCATATAACTCTTCTCTGCTTGGAAGTTTAGCTAAAGCATCTACTTTTTCTTGGCTTATCATTTCTCCTTCTAAAAGTCCGCCAAGAAAATATAATTTATCTTCTTTATTTTTTCTAAATTTCTCAATAGTTTTAGCTGGGGAAATTTCATCTCCATAAGCAAATACAGCTGCTACTTTTCCAGTTAAACTATCAACATCTAGATTTTTAATCCCTTGTTTTTCAAAAGCTAATTTTATTAAAGTTTTTTTAGCCACTAAATACTCACTATTTTCTTGTCTTAATTTCTCTCTTAATTCTTCATTCTCTTTTACTTCCAAGGAATCAAAACCGGCAAAAATTATTGATTTAGATTGAGAAATTTTATCTTCTAAGTTTTTTAAAATTTCTTTTTTTTCATTTTTAGTTTTTGGCATATTATTTATATTAAAAAATCTGTGCATTACCACAGATAAAAGTTAATTTATAACCTCGGCAAGACTTATTTAATGCTTGCGGTCTGCGGTAATGATTAATTGTAAGTATATATTAGCAAAAAATAAAAATTAGTCAAGTCTTTTTAAACTTCTCTTTCTGCCATAATTAGAAAAACGGTGGGCTTCATCTCGTAGAGTAATTAATTGCTCTTTATTTTTCTTGATGGTTTTTTTTATATCATCAGATAAATTTTTAGCAAATACTAATTTATCCTTTTGATATTTTGATAAACCAACGATGCTGATATTAGTATTTATTTCTTTTAAGTTTCTTTCTAAAAAATATACTTGTGGAAAACCGCCATCAATAACAATTAAATCCGGGTAATTCCATTCATGGTGACTAAGTCTTCTAGATAAAACTTCCAGCAGTGAAGCTTCATCATTTTTATTGTTTTCTTGTTTGATTTTAAATAAGCGATAGTCAGAATTTTTTATTTTCCCATTCTCCATTACCACCATGGCTCCATAGGGATTTTTTCCTTGCCAGTGAGAGATGTCATAAGCCTCAATTCGTTTAAAAGCAAAATCTTTTAAATCATCTTCTTTTTGTAGCAGTGATACTTCCTGGATATGAGCAAGAGACTTAATTTTTTCCGGATTATCTTTTTTAAGTTTTTCAATCAATTTATCTTTTTGACCACTTAAAAGAAGTTTTATATTTCTTATATTTTTTTTGTACTCAGCACTACTTATCTCAGAAACACATACTCCCGGACAAAGTCCAATTTGTCTATCAAAACAAGGCTTTCCACTATCGGGCTGGCATAGGCTATAGGGAAAAATTTTTCTAATTAACTTTAAAGCGGTATTTATTAAACGATAGGATTGATAAGGGCCATAAATATAGAAATCGTCTTTATTTAATTTATTTAATTGTCTTTCTCTGATTAAATTAATTTTAGGAAACTTATTTTTATCAATTATTATATAAATAAAGGAACGATTATCACGATCTCGAATATTGTATAGAGGCCAATATTTTTTTATATTTGCTGCTTCAAGTATTATTGATTCAAGGATTGTCTCAGTTTCAATATATTTTAAATTATAGGCATTCTTTACCATTTCCTGACTTTTTGAATCCAGATTTTTTTGCCAATATTGATTTAATCTTTGTTTTAAATTATTAGCTCTGCCAATATATATGCTCTTACCATTTTCATCCAGCCAAAAATATACACCTGGAGATTTAGGGGAATTTTTAGTTATTTCCTTTAATTTTTCTACAATTTTATTTGACATTTGAAATAATTTAAGCTATTTTTTAATTATTGTTCTTAAAATTAATCCCTTTTTATGTTTTGGTTTATAGTTTTTTGGTTAGTAGTTAAGGGATTAATTTCGGGGGAGGAAATTTTTTTTCTCCCCCTTTTTTCTTTATTGACAATTTTTTTGATTATGTTAATCTATAATTAACTTTGTTCTTTTAAATAAAATGTCTTCAGAAATCTCTAGTAGCTCAAACAACTAGCGGTTGGCGACACCAGAAAGGAAGCACATCCCCTTTACCATTTGACCAAAACTCGTTTGAAGCCATTTTTTAGCCGAAATATAATTTTCGGCTTTTTTTTATTTTAAATAATCTTTTAAATAATTTCCGGTAATACTTTTTTTATTTTTAACAATCTCTTCAGGAGTGCCGCTAGCTAGTAGTTTGCCACCATTTTCTCCACCACCGGGTCCCAGATCAATTAAATAGTCCATACTTTTTAAAATATGAAGATTGTGTTCAATTACTAATACGGTATTGCCTTTATCAACTAGCTTGTTTAAAACTTTAAGTAACATAACTATGTCATGGTAATGCAGTCCAGTGGTTGGTTCATCAAGGAGGTATAGAGTGCGACGTCCCATTCGTTGGTTTAATTCTTTGGCAATTTTAATTCTTTGCGCTTCCCCGCCAGATAGTGTAGTGGCTGATTGACCAAGTTTTAAGTAACCAAGACCAACTGATTGTAAAATCGCTAGCTTATCGGTTATATAATGGTTACCAGTGAAAAATTTAAAGGCCTCATCAATGGTTAAATTTAAAATATCAGAGATATTTTTATCTTTATATTTTACTGCCAAAGTCTCTCGATTAAATCTTTTGCCATGACAAATATCGCATTCTACTAAAACTGGTGGCAAAAAATGCATTTCAATTAGTTTCGCTCCTGCTCCTTGGCAAGCTTCACATCTTCCACCTGAGACATTGAAGGAAAAACGTGAAATGGAATAACCACGTTCTTTTGAAGCTGGTAGTGAAGCGTAAAAGTCGCGAATGGCTGTAAAAAAGCCTGTGTAGGTGGCTGGATTTGAGCGTGGAGAGCGACCAATTGGTGATTGATTAATTACTACCACTTTGTTTATATACTCACTTCCCTTTATTTCACTGACATCAACTAATTTAGTTTTATCTTTATTATTGTTCATTTTTATTTGTTGTAGGTTTTTATAAACAACATTATACAAAAGTGATGATTTACCAGAGCCAGAAACTCCGCTAATTCCAATTAAACGTCCCAGTGGTATATCTAAATTAATATTTTTTAAATTATGAGCTCTGGCACCTTTAACTTTTATTTTCCCATGATTTTGAGATCGACGCTTACTTGGCAGTTCAATTTTTTTCTGGTTTTTAAGATACTGCAGAGTTAGTGATTTTTTAATTTCTTTTGGATTAGTTAATAATTTATCAATATAGCCACTGCTTACAATTTTTCCACCTTTGGTACCTGCCAGTGGCCCAAGATCGATTAAATAGTCAGATGAAAGAATAGTTCTTTCATCATGTTCAACGATTAATACAGTATTGTTTTTATCTCTTAAGGTCTTTAAAGTATCAATTAAACGCTCGGTATCTTTTTCATGAAGTCCAATAGTTGGTTCATCTAAAACATAAAGAGTTCGTGAGAGCTGTGAACCAATTTGTGAAGATAATCTAATTCTCTGAGCTTCTCCACCAGATAAACTCTCAGCTTCACGATCAAGGGATAGATAGTTTAAACCGACTCTTTTTAGAAAATCTAAACGATTAACAATTTCTAAGACTACATTTTCAGCAATAGAAAGTTGTTTTTTATCCATTTTTTGCCAATAATCAAAAAAGAAATCATAATTTTTATCAATTGATAAAGCATTAATTTCAGCAATATTTTTTTTATTAATTTTTACAGACAAAGCCTCAGGTTTTAATCGTTTTCCCAAACAACTCGGACATGTTTGCCCTGAGAAAAAGCCAATTTTGCCCAAACCTGAACATTCCTGACAGGCTCCATAGGGTGAATTAAATGAAAATAGTCTAGGTTCAATTTCCGGAAAAGCAAAATTATCATTTTGACAAGTCCAATTAGCTGACAAAAGTTGTTCTTCCCTGTTAATTTGACTAATTACTAATCCTTGACTATAGGAAATAGCTAGTTCAACTGCTTCAAACAAGCGACTTTGATCGTTTATATCCAAATCGTCAATTAATATTTCAATACTATGCTTTTTATTCGGTGATAATGTAATTGGATCAGATAAATTATGCCATTCATTATCTACTCTAGCTTGCATGTAGCCAAGTTTTAGATAATCATATAACAACTGGTAATATTCGCCTTTTCTTGATCTAACTACTGGGCTAAGAATTTTTACATTCTTAGATTTTTTCTTTTTGGCTTCAGAGGCAATAATATCAACCATTTCTTCCGGGCTGAGTTTTGATATTTTTTCTCCACATTTGGGGCAAAAAACTTCTCCTAATCTAGCATATAAAACTCTTAGATAATCATGGATCTCTGTTAGAGTTCCCACGGTTGAGCGAGGATTATGTGAAAGAGCTTTTTGATCAATAGAAATTGCTGGTGCTAGTCCAATAATCTCTTCTACTTTGGCTGGTTTTTTTTGACCTAAAAATTGTCGCATATAAGGTGAAAGAGACTCAACATATTGTCTTTGACCTTCGGCAAAAATAGTGTCAAAAGCTAGTGAAGATTTACCAGACCCCGATACTCCAGTGATCACACTTAAAGTATTATGTGGTATCTCTAAGCTAACATTTTTTAAATTATGAGTATTAGCTTTTTTTATAATTATTTTATCGTCCATATTATTTAATTTCTAAATCTATCATATCTTCAATTTTTTTTCTGATAGTTTTAGGGTTAATGTTATGTTTTTTATTGTATTCCAATTGTTTTTTTCTTCTTCTTTGTGACTCAGCAATTGCTCTTTTCATTGATCTTGTTTCTTTATCAGCATAGAGAATTATTTTCCCAGCTACATTGCGAGCGGCTCTTCCCATGGTTTGCATTAGTGAAGTTTCACTGCGAAGAAAACCTTCCCGATCAGCATCTAAAATAGCTACAAGAGTTACTTCTGGTAAATCAAGGCCTTCTCTGAGTAGGTTAACGCCGATTAGAACCGAAAAATCACCTTGCCGAAAAGCTTTTAGAATCTCGGTTCTTTGTAGGGTTTTAATGTCAGAGTGAAGATAATTAGCACTTATTTGCTTATTTTTAAAGTATTGACTTAAATCTTCAGCTTGTTTTTTAGTTAAAGTATTAACAATCACTCGTTGCTTTTTTTTAATCAATTTTATAGCTTCATTAACCACATCATCAATTTGACTATAATTTTTAGATCTGTCAAAAACTGGTCTAATTTCAATTGGTGGATCAACTAAACCAGTTGGTCTAATAATTTGTTCAACCACTTGTTGACTGTTTTTTAATTCAAACTCTGCTGCAGTGGCGCTAGTATAAATTGTTTGTCCAACTCGTTTTTCAAATTCAGGAAATTTAAGTGGTCGATTATCAAGAGCTGATGGTAGTCGCCAACCATATTTAACTAGTGTTTCTTTACGAGACCTATCTCCACTATACATACCTCTGATTTGTGGGATTGCAATGTGGGACTCATCTATAATTGTGAGAAAGTCTGGTTTTTTATTTTTCCAAGGAAAATAAGCTAAGAGTGAATCTGGAGCTTCACCAGCCAATTTTCCGGTCAAATGACGAGAATAGTTTTCAATTCCATGACAATAGCCAAGAGCTTTAAGCATAGTCATATCATAATCAGTTCGTCTTTTTAGGCGGTCAGCTTCTAGATACATCTTATTTTTTTCAAAATATTTTAATCTATCTTTTAATTCAATTTTAATGTTAGCAATTGCCTCTTCAATTTTTGGTTGACTAGAGACAAAATGTTTTGGTGGAAATATTACTATTTCCTCTAAATTCTTTAAAATATGGCGACTAAGGTCATCAATTACACTTATTTCATTGATTTGCTGATTTTTTATATCTATTCGATAGAAAATATTTTCTGACATTGGCCTAATTTCAATAATATCGCCTCTAGCCCTAAATTGACCTCTTTTTAGATCAATTCGATTTCTTTCAAAGTGAATGGCAATTAATTGTCGAATAAAGTCTGAGCGACTCATCATTTGCCCTTTTTCCAGATGAAGAGCTGATTCAATATAGTCATTGGGGATACCAAGATTATAAATACAAGATACTGAGGCAACCACAATTACATCATCTCGTGATATTAAAGCTGATGTTGCTCCATGGCGTAGGCGGTCAATTTCTTGGTTAATCATGGCTTCTTTATCAATATAGGTATCACTACCGGGAATATATGCTTCTGGTTGATAATAGTCATAATATGAGACAAAATAATGGACAGCGTTTTTAGGAAAAAAGTTTTTATATTCTCGATATAACTGAGCTGCTAAAGCCTTATTTGGAGCAATAATTAATGTTGGTTTATTGTATTTAACAATTAAGTTAGCCATACTAAAAGTCTTACCAGATCCAGTGACTCCAAGCAGGGTTTGTTTTTGGTAATTACTTTTTAAACCTTTATATAGTTTTTCAATCGCTTTAGGCTGATCTCCAGTAGGTTTAAAGCCAGATTTAAGCTGAAATTTGCTCATATAACAAAAAATGACGTCAAGTTTGACGTTTAGGTTTATCTAGATTGTTTAAATGATGATAGCATGTTTGAGAAAAAAATAAAAGAGTGCTATAGTAATTATATAAAAATCTAAAAATTAATCTTAAATATTATGTCCTTAAATATTATGTCATTGATTGAAATTATTGTTAAAAGTCAATATTTTCATGCTGCCTTAATTGTCTTAGCTTCTTTTTTTCTAGCCAAATTTATCACTTTTATATCCAAACGTTACTTAAAAAAGTGGGCGGCTAAAACAAAAACCACACTAGATGAGTTAATTGTTGATAAGCTGCGACCGCCTTTTATCCATATTATTGTTTTAGTTGGTCTACAGGTAGCTATTTCCACTCTTGATATTAGCTATGTTTGGATAGAACAACTAGTTCGCTCAATTACTGCCCTTTTCCTTCTTTATGCCGCAATTATTGTCTCTGACATTATTATCAACTTCCTATTTGATGTTTACAAGCAAAAAAATCCCACTAAAATGTTAGATTCACTAGTACCACTGCTAACTAAAACCGTTAAAGTGGTCTTGTTTATAGTTGCAATTATTTGGATATTATCAATTTGGAACGTAGATATTACTCCCCTACTGGCTGGTGCTGGTATAGCTAGTTTTGTAATTGGTTTTGCTATGCAAAGCACTTTAAAGAATGTTTTTGGAGGAATTTCAATGATACTTGAAAAAAGTATGGAAGTCGGTGACAGAGTTACCTTAGAATCTGGTGAAATGGGAATAGTGAGTGAGATTTCAATTAGAAGTACAAAAATTACTTCATTTAACAATGAACTTTTAACTATCCCCAATGGTCGCTTAGCTGATAGTTTAATCACAAACTATACTAAACCAGATTTAAACTTACGTGTAGTTGTTGACTTTAGTGTTGTTTATGGCTCAGACACCGACAAGGTAAAAGAAGTGGCTGAGGATACAATAAAGAGTATGTCAGGTATCAGTGAAGACCCCCCAGTTAGTGCTATAATGGTTTCTATGGCTGACTCAGGTCTTAATTGGCAAGTTCGTTTTTGGGTTGATAATCAAGGTGAAGCTTTTGATAAAAAGATTGAAGCCATTGATAATATATATAAAGCTCTCAATCAATCAGGTATTGGTATTCCCTTTCCAACCCGAACTGTTCATCTTAAAAAAGATGAATAATTAAATTATCAATTAAATATATTTAATATAAAAAAAGACCATTGTAAATTAAATGGTCTTTTTTCTTAATAATATTTATTGCTTTAAACTACAGATAAGCTCCTTGAGCATATTGTTGCATCATTCTCTCAGTATTGAAAAAAGAGGCGTTAATGGCAATTGTGTGGCGCATAGTTTCTCGCCAGCGATTAGGTGTGTTGTAATAGCGGGGTAAAATTCTAAACTCAAGTCGGAAATATAGATCTTTAGCATCATGCTTATTTAATTCCTTAGGATCAAGTGTACTTCTTCTTTTGCCAATCGCCCAGCCAGTTTTTTTGTTAATAAAACCTTCAATCCACCAACCATCTAAAGTGCTAAAATGAGGTACGCCATTGTGAGCAGCTTTCATACCACTAGTTCCTGAAGCCTCATTTGGTGGTAGTGGGGTGTTAAGCCAAATATCAACCCCAGGGATTAAAACTTTAGCTATATCCATATCATAATCCTCTAAAAAAACAATTTTAATTTGATCTTTATACTTCTCTTTGACTTCATTGATGTGTTGTATCATATTTTTTCCATCTTGGTCACTGGGGTGAGCTTTACCAGCATAGATAATTTGCATTTTTCCCACTTCTTTATTGATTCTTAGGAGTTCATCAATGTTATTAAAAAGTAAATTTGAGCGCTTATAGCCAGTAAAGCGACGGGCAAAGCCAATTGTAAAGACTTTTGAGCTTAATCTAACTTTTTCTCTTTTATAGACTAAATCAATTAAATTCTTCTTAGCTTTTTGATGGGTTAACCAAATCTCTCTTGGAGGAATTAAAAAGGCGTTTCTTAGAGTTAAACTGCATTCCCTCCAACCTGGAATATATTTGTCATAAAGCTCTCTAAATTCAGGTGAAGTCCAGGTTCTTGAATGCACTCCATTGGTAATGGCAGCAATGTTGTGACCAGGAAACATTTCAGTTGAAACCTTTTGATGACTTCTGGCCACTCCGTTAATATAGGAGCTAAAATGAATAGCTAAATGGCTCATATTTAACTGATTATCGCGAATAATTTCTGGTAGGTTAAAAGGAAAATCAGTTTGCAGTTCTTTGACCAATTCTATTGAAAAAATATCATGTCCAGCTTTAACCGGTGTATGGGTAGTAAATACGCATTTTTTTCGAATTTCTTCAGTTATTTTTTCAATATCTTTTTTATTACTAGAAGTTTTTTCTTTTTTTTGATTAAAGAGCTCAATTGTAGATAGAGCTGCATGACCTTCGTTTAAATGATATTTGCTTATATTTTTATAGCCCAAAAGTGGCAATATTTTCACCCCTCCACGTCCTAAAACAATTTCTTGCATTAAACGATACCTATTATCACCACTATAAAGTGAGCCAGTTAATTTGCGATACTCTTCTTTGTTGCCAGAAATATCAGTATCTAGAAAATATACGGGCACAATACTTTTTCCATAACCTCTTACTTTATATTCCCAAGCTCTTAGTTTTACTTTATCTTTACCAATATAAATATGGGTTTGAGCTACTAATTTTTTTAATTTACGGTAATTATATTTATCTGGCTTCTCTACTTGCTCTCCCCTTTTATTGATAATCTGCTTAAAGTATCCTTGATTATTAAGCAAAGTTATGCCTAAAAGTGGTAATTTTAGGTCAGCGGCTGACTTTAAGGTGTCTCCTGATAGCACTCCTAAACCACCAGCATAGCTTTTAATCGCATTTTCAATAGCAATTTCCATGCTAAAATAAGCAATTTTAATCTTATCTTTTTGTATACTTTCTGACATAGTTTTTAATATTAATTAATTTTATACCTATATTTTAACATAAAATAGATTTTTTAAAAACTATCAATTTTATGCTATAATTATAATATAAAATAACAATAAATATATGTTTAGTTCTAGCTATTTTAAAAAACTAATTGGCAAGGAGGAGAAAATTAAGTTAAAATTTTCTTTAAGTAAAAGGTATTTAAAGATTAAAATGGCTGTTACTTTAATTGTTTGCTTGGTAATTGCGGTGATTTTGGGTGCTTCTTCTTATTTTTTTATATCCCAACAAAATTCCGATTTTAGTTTTGACCCTCAGTCAGGAATAAGTATTGAGCAATCAAACAATCAAATTGATCAATCAATTATTTACTCTTGGCTTATAATCTTAGCCATTTACTTCTTAGTAGTTTTACCAATTGCCTGGTTCTATTATTTCT
>PWHG01000014.1 GCA_003554785.1 Candidatus Falkowiibacteriota bacterium | reverse complement strand
GGACGGTTGATGTCCTTGGAGCGGACCAGCACCGCGAAATGATCCAGGAACGTTATGGAGACAGGGAAAGTGTGGTGAATATGCTGGGCGATGCCAACACCAACTGGCAGGACCAGATTTTCCGTGATGCACTGGCACACGACCATGCGATCAGTGTTTCAGGTGCCCAGTGGGATATACCCTACCGTGTTTCCCTTGGATATAAATCCGAGGAAGGCGTCCTCCAGCGCGACCAAATGGACAGGGCTTCACTCGCACTGAACCTGAACCCCTCCCTGCTGGACGACCACCTGACGGTTAACCTGAACCTGCGCGGGGTAAATATCGACAACCAGTTTGCCAACGAAGGCGCAATCGGTGCCGCGGTGATGTTTGACCCCACCCAGCCGGTCATGGTTGAAGACGGAAAGTTTGGCGGTTATTTCACCTGGGAGGAAGACGGTGTACCGAAAGATGTGGCCACCGACAACCCGGTTGCCCTGCTTGATCTGACCAACAATCAATCAACAGTGAACAGGTTTATCGGTAATGCCCAGTTCGATTACAGCCTTCACTGGTTCCCCGATCTGAAAGCCAACCTGAATGTGGCCTATGACTATTCCAAGTCGGAAGGGACCAATTTTACGCCTGATCACGCGGCATGGGCCTACGTATCCGGTGGATCAGACGGAGTGTATGAGCAGGAACGGAAAAATAACCTGCTCGACTTTTACCTGAACTATGAAACCGATCTTTTTTCAGACAGCCGGCTGGACGCCATGGTCGGATACTCCTGGCAGCACTTCTGGAACGCAGGAATGTCGTATGTGACCAATATTGAAGGGAATATGGCAGGCACCGACTTCAGGGTATTTGAAGATATCGATTACGAATCAGAGTATTACCTGATTTCTTTCTTCGGACGAATGAACTACCACCTGATGGATCGCTACTCCTTCACCCTTACCCTCAGAAATGACCATACCTCAAGGTTCTCGCCCGAAACCCGCTCAGGAATCTTTCCCTCAGCCGCATTTGCATGGCGGATCGACCAGGAAGATTTCATGGATGCACTTCCGGCTTTCAATGAGCTGAAGTTAAGACTCGGATACGGTGTGACCGGTCAGCAAAACATTGGTGAAGGTTACTATCCTTACCTGGCCAGGTATACCCGCAGCAGGCAGGGAGCCCGTTATCCTTTCGGAGTAGGTAACTATTTGAACACCTGGAGGCCGGAGGGCTACGACAGGGACATCAAATGGGAGGAAACCACCACCTATAATGCAGGGATTGACTACGGATTGTTTGAAGACAGGTACTATGGTTCGGTGGATTTCTACTTCCGGGAAACCGAGGACCTGATCAATTTTATTCCGATCCCGGCAGGAACCAACCTGACAAACTACATTCTGACGAATATCGGCTCCATGGAAAACTATGGGGTTGAGTTCAGTGTATTCACCCGCCCGATCGTCCGCAACAACCTCCAGTGGGAAATTGGTTTTAATGCCACTTACAATCAAACCGAGATCACCAGGCTCACCGCGGTGGATGACCCCAATTACCTGGGCGTCCAGACCGGTGGAATTGAGGGTGGTGTAGGAAATAACATCCAGATCCACAGCGTGGGACATACACCAAGCTCTTTCTTTGTATACCAGCAGGTGTACGATGCCGATGGCAATCCGATAGAGGGCGTTTATGTGGATCGCAACGGTGACGGGGAAATCACATCAGAAGACCTTTACCACCACAAGAGCCCCATGCCCAGGACCTATTTGGGCATCAATTCAGACCTGACCTATGAAGACTGGAGTTTCTCTTTTGCCGGCCGGGCCAATTTCGGCAACTATGTGTACAACAACGTGAGTTCCATGAACGGGGAACTCAGCAGGCTGCATCGTCCGGAAGGACCCTACCTGAGCAACATCACCACTGATGCACTGGATGTGCGGTTCAACCAGGCGCGTTACCTGTCGGACCACTATATCCAGGACGGCTCATTCTTCAAAATGGACCATATCACACTGGGGTATAGCTTCCGCGACCTGGTAGGCACCGGAACAATGATGACTTTATCCGGCACACTACAGAATGCCTTTATGATTACAAAATATGACGGACTGGATCCTGAGATGGATAGCGGGATTGACAGCAATATCTATCCGCGTCCGAGGACCTTTGTACTCAACCTCAATCTCCAGTTTTAAGAACCTTAAACCACTTTGATTATGAAACGCATTAAATATATAGCCATATTAACCACAGCGCTTCTGGTCACCCTGTCGTCCTGCATGCAGGATCTGGACACTGCGCCTTTGGATGACACAGAGGTTACCGCTGCAGAAATCTACGAAGACCCGGAAGCCTATAAAGAGGTGCTGGCAAAACTCTATGCAGGCCTGGCGGTATCCGGCCAGGAAGGACCTGCCGGGATGCCCGACATCAGCGGCATTGACGAGGGATTCAGTCAATACATGCGCGCCATGTTTTACCACCAGACGCTCACAACCGACGAAGCCGTGATTGGCTGGGATGACCAGACCATCAAAGATTTCGTCTACCAGAGCTGGGGAGCCAGCGATGTGTTCATCGCAGCCATGTACTACAGGATTTTCTACCAGATTGCACTGGCCAATGAATACATCAGGGAAACCGCAGACAGCAGGTTGAATGACCGCGATGTGGATGCAGCTTTGAGAGAGGATATTCAGGGATACCGTGCTGAAGCACGTTTTCTGAGAGCTTACAGCTACTGGCATGCACTGGATATGTTTGGCAATGTACCCTTTGTCACAGATGAGAACCCAATCGGAGCGTATATTCCTGAACAATCGAGCCAGCAGGATCTTTTTGAATATCTTGAGGCTGAGCTTCAGGATATTGCCCAAACAATGGCAGAGCCAGGAGCCAATGATTACGGACGTGTTGACCGTGCAGCAGCATGGATGCTTCTTGCGAAGCTCTATATGAATGCTGAAGTTTACACCGGGCAACCCAGGTATGGTGATGCGTTGACTTATATCAATCAAATCATCAATTCAGGTTATGCCTTAGAGGAAGATTATCAACACCTGTTCATGGCTGACAATTATCAGGCCCAGAGTGAGATCATCATGCGAGTACCCTATGATGGCATCGAAACCCAAACTTATGGTGGCACTACCTTCCTGATCAAGGCTGCCATTGGCGGAGACATGAGCACTGCAGATATGGGTGTGGACGATGGCTGGGGCGGATTGCGCACAACGCCGCAATTTGTTGATCTTTTTGATGAAGACGACCCCAGGGCCTTGTTCTTTACCGATGGCCAGACAACGGAGATCACCAACCTGTCAGACTTCCAGAACGGTTACGCCGTGCAGAAATTCACCAACATGCGCAGCGATGGCACACGTGGATCCAACCTGGAGTTTGTGGATACCGACTTTCCGTTGTTCAGGCTGGCTGATGTTTACCTGATGTACGCAGAAGCAGTACTCAGGGGAGGCGGCGGCGATGAAGGTACCGCCCTGACCTATGTGAACGCACTCAGGGAAAGAGCCTGGGGCGATGATTCAGGAAACATATCGGCCAATGAACTGACGCTGGACTTCATTCTTGATGAAAGAGGCAGGGAACTTTACTGGGAAGGACACCGCCGTACAGACCTGATCCGTTTCGGAGAGTTTGCCGGTGACACTTACCTGTGGTCCTGGAAAG
>PWHG01000086.1 GCA_003554785.1 Candidatus Falkowiibacteriota bacterium | reverse complement strand
GCAGCAGCAGCAGATCACACAGATGCTACAGCAAGAGCCTGAAACCCAGGAACAGGCCATGCAGATCCAGCAGCTTCAGCAGCAACTCCCTGAGATCGAAACACAGATGGAGCAGCTCAAAGAAGAGTTTGAGAGGCGAATGGTGCTTTCCAATGAAGAGATCAGAAAAATCCGGGACTACCTGACTTATGAATATAAAGAGGTTAAAGAAAAGCTCGCACAAAAAGGGATCAACCATATTCGCCGGCAACACAATGTCAAAGACCAGTCTGTGTCGTTTTTCACCGATAAGGTCGTTACCGGAAAAGGATGTTTCTATGTCGATTACCTTAAAGGAGACAAGGGCCTTATCTATGAGTCCGTGGACTCCATGCAGGTCTATTATCCATCTATACCTGGTATCAAGTGGATCCAGGACGGCCCCTGGGTGACAATGGAAGACTACATTTCTTATACTACCGTCATTGATGAGTACGGGGGCAGCAAGGTCTTTAAAGACGAAAAGATCTTAAAAGAGCTTGAATACTACAAAGAATATTCTGCCGGTGAAGAGGTCGGCACTACCGGAGCAAATGTTTATAGCGGTGCCAGGACACATGCCAACGGCATCAACAGGAAGCGTATCTGGTGGAAGTCCCCACGTAAGGTGTGGGTCAAACGATCCCCTAATAAACATAAAAAGGGGGAGTTCTTTCGTCATTTCATTGATGATGAGAAGATCCACGAGACAAAGAAAAAAGCCAAAGATGGTGAAGAGCTTGAACCTTTTTACATCTATGACCTTTTTTATGCCGTAGTGATCAATGATAAACACGTGGTAGAAGGCGGTCGAATAGATAATCCGCTAAGGTTCAGAGACTCTTATTCAAGAACACAGCTTCCTGTCATTGGTCGTTCATATTCTTCTTACAGCGAAGAGCCTTATTCGCTGGTATGGAGCACCAGAGATATCCAGGATCTTTATGACGTGGTGAACTATCACCGGGAACTTTATATCGCTGCTTCCGGAGTCAAAGGACAGGTCATTGACCTTGCACAGAAGCCGGATAAAATGTCAATGGCAGAACACCGCTACCACAAAAAGACTGGTAATCTTTATATCCAGACCACTGACAAGGCAGGTAAAAAGGCTGCTTCGATATACAACCAGTGGAAAAACTATGATGACACCATAAGCCCTGCCATTCAATATTTGGAAAACATTTTGTTATCCCTGGAGCAAAACTGCATGCAGGCAATGGGCGTTAGCCGGCCACGTATGGGTGACGTGATGCCTTCTGATCAGGTGGGAACCAACCAACAGGCAGCTCAGCAAAGTGAGATCGTCACCGAGATCCTGTATTATGAAACAGACCAGGTGGAAGCACTTGCACTCAGAAGAGCCATTAACCTGATGGCAAAAAACCTTTGGCAGAACGAAACAATCTTTCAGACTACGAACCCGGATATGACAACGGATATTGTCAAGATCCCGAAGAACCTTTTAAACCAATCTGACTATGACGTGGTCGTGGTAAACAACACACAGCAGGAGCAAGATATGCAGGAGATCAAGCATATTGCCATGAGGCATCATGACAAGGGAGCAATCCCCTTTAAGAATATCATTGAGATGTACAACAAAGAGTCTTTGGTAGAGCTTCAGCACAGCGTAAAGCGGTGGAGTGACGAGGCCGAAGAGATTGCACGTCTGAATGCCGAGAACCAGCAAGAGGGAGAACGCAGGGCTGAACAGGCCAAGATACAGATGGAGAATGAGTTTAAGGCAATGGTGGAAAGGGATAAGAGAGAGATTGAGAAAATCAATGCAGAGATCGACCGTGCCAAGATAGAATATGAGAAAACCAATAACGAGGTTCAGGCTATATTAAAGGAAAAAGAGATTACTTCCAACAGGGAAATGGAATACCTGAAGATCCTTTCCAACAGGGACGTAGAAAGCAATTACTTAAACGAGCAATCCCGTAATAACCAGGCCCAGGAACAACTTCAGATGCTTCAGCTAAAGCTCAAACAACTTGAATTGGAGCTTAATACTGTCATGGGACGCAAAGATGACGAGGTTAAAGAGAAAGAGATCATGTCAAGGGAAAAAATCGAGCAGACAAAGAACAGGGATAAAAACCGGATAAAAAATTAAGTTATGGCACTTACATTTCGTAACCGCAGAGAGCAACAACAACAACCAGAAAGACAGCAACGCCAACGCATGATCCCTTCATCAGAGGTTCAAGACAGGCAGCCTACAGGACAAAGGGGAGAGGCAAACCTTCCCGATACCGGTGTTAAGCGTATCGATTCAAATACCATTGAGATTGAAGGTGATCGTTTTGTTAAGGGAGAAAATAGAAAATGGCACTATGCTGCCCCTGATCAACAATCTTTCGGAGAGTCTTTTTCTCGTGGGAGAGAACTCGCGGGAAGACAGCCAGGCACACAGCCCGGAGAAGGACTCTTTCGGTGGAGAGACAATATGTACACTACGCAAACCGCAGAAGAAGTACAAGGACAGGGCGGGGACTTAGACCAGCCTGATACCGGACTAGGTCGTCAAGAAGGTTCACCGGCTACAGAGGGGGCAGAGGCGCAGCCTGTTGTTGATTATGAAGGAATGGATGAAGTGGTAGACTTCGAGCCAGGAATGTCTCTTGACTTTAGTGACCTTGACTTCAGTGGTATGGACTCCCGTATTGGAGCACCCGGTCTTCCTGCCGGAGGTAATGACCAGGGGATGATTAGTCAGGCAAGGACAAGAGGTACACAGGAAAGATCTGTGGGTGACAGCCCTAAGGAAAATGCCGGAAGAAGAGAGCAAACTGGTGCTAACATGCACACAACTGACATGCAAGAAGGTGAACCTTCTCCCGGAAATCTCGCATCAATGTCACGTGACAGAGTACAATCAGAAACACAGCCCAGTGTTGAGGATGAAAGATATTATAGTTTAATGGGTCCCAGATCTCGTGGTGGCCTTGCCGATATAGATCTTAGTGGCATGGATAGTGATATTGGCACGTATCCTCTTGGTGATGTAGATACCAGAAGGGAAAGACCTATCAGGGGGATAGATCGAGGATCTGTAGATAATTCCGGAACCCGGTCTTCGATTTCACGTGACAGGGTGCAGCCGGAAACAAGCCCCGAAGGAACAGATAGCATTGGTGATTTTACATTCGATGAAGTAAGGGACGTGTTTAATGAACTTCAAGGTCAGGAAGACTATGTAGGAACTCCTGAATACTGGATGGATCGAGCAAGGGATGCTGGAAATATTGCAAGCACAGCCCTAAATGTAGGAGGATATGGACTTGCTGCCGGTGCTATTTCAAACCCTGAAGCCACAAAACGATTTATGTCTAACTATGTGCCGGGCTTACAAGGTCAACTGACTAAAAAACAGGCTAAAGCTGGTTTGAGACAAAGCTGGTCAGGAAACCCAAGATTGTCTTTTAGGCAAATGCTCAGGGGTGGGGCAGGGATGCTTACCGGAGCACCTGAAGTTGCTGCCGGTGGAGCAAGAGCTAAGTTGGATTCAGAACTTTCCCAGATGGACAATCAGCAGCTTATGGCGGCTTTTCGTGAACAACAACAACGATCAGCTACTGTCATGGATCCGGTTTCTCAGGCAGGAAATAGGGAGATAATAAAACTTATACAAAACGAAATTGAGCGAAGAGATTTGAGTAGTCCGAGAGGTGATCAGAGTGGAAGGTCATTTATCTGATAGGCATAGG
>PWHG01000062.1 GCA_003554785.1 Candidatus Falkowiibacteriota bacterium | reverse complement strand
TACAACACACATGGCACAACGACACGTCAAGACAGCAGACACGCATAAACACGCTTAAAATGCTTCGTAAGCTTTACACTTGCATTGTCAAAAAGGACAACGACACGTTCTTGAAATACAGAAACGTTGGCAATTTACAGCGCTTCACTGCATTTCTTGACAGCAAGCACCAGAATTGGCGCTGGTTTAATGTTTATTGTAAGAAGACAAGACAACAACTTGCAAGCTTCACCAGCAAGAACAAGCCAACAAGCAGAACACTTTGAAAGCGCTTGATGACGGCCACCAGCATGAAAGCGCCACCAGTTTGAACGGGTGCTTTCTTGACTTTACATCATTAATTAAAGCAGCAAGCTTAAGCAGTTGACACACAGCGCTTAAGCTTGTTTTCGTTAATAACTTTCGTATTTCGTTAATAACATTTCATTGCTTCGTATGTAAAATGTACGTACATTTACACCAGAAACAACAAAAAAAAAGCACTGCTTTGGCGTAAACAGTGCTTTTGGTACGTTCTGCAAAGACAATTCGACTTGACAATTTGCGCTTTGAACGTTTGCTTTCTTCATTACAAAAGTATGGCAGCAAAACCATAAAAGCAAACTTTCCACCAAAATAATTACAAGCAGTCTTCCAGAACGCCACAGACAAAGTGCCAATAATAATATACTGCACTTTGTCACGCATAACGTGACAAATTAAACTTGAAGACATGCTTGACACATTAAGACTGACATTTGAAAACTTAAGCAGTGAAGCGCTTAAAAAGCATGAAGACTGGCACGGCAAAACGTGTTTGCTAACTGGTGAAGTGAAAAAGCAAGAAGCCACAGTGTATTTGAATGCAAGCAAAACCAAAGAAGACAAGCTTTTATATAACGGCACGGTGAAGCTCGAATATAACCACCAAAAGCAATACATGAACGTTGGTTTGTCTTCAGCACCAGTTTTGGTATATGGCACAAGCTTCAAAGTTTTACAGCGCAAAGACTTGCAAGCGCTGCAAGAAGCACTTCAGCAGCATATTGGCAGCTTTGCAGACGTTGACGTTTCAAAAGCAAGCATAACCAGATTGGACAACAGCGAATTGTACTGCATGGACACAATGTCTGCAAATTACATTTGCTTGCTTGACAGCATAACCAGAAGCAAGCAGCACCACGCCAAAAAGAATTACTTTGAAAACGAAACCATCGAATTTCGAAACATGCAGCGAATAACAAAGTTTTACGACAAGTTTGCAAAGAACACAAAGAATGAACTTGAACTTGAACAAGCTGGTTTGCTTGGCATGAAAAGCAATGAATTGCGTTTTGAAGTAACCAACAGACGAAGCAAAAGCATAAAGCAAGCGTTCAAGCTTGTCGAACCATTGACGTTGAAGCAGCTTGACACAGACTATATGCAAGAAGCGTTTTACAAGCAACGCATAAAAGAATTTCACAAGCACTTCAAGTTTGTAACCACTGAAGACAAAGCAAGACTTGAAGACTTCTTAAACAGCACCATCTTTATGAAAAACAAACATTCACGCACGGCACTTGACAAGGCGCTTTGGTATTTGGCACTTGAAAAGGGTTTTGTCACACTTGAAGAACTGAAAGCAATAATGAACGCTGCTGGTTATCCACGTCAAACCATTCACAGACGCATGAAAGCGCTTACAGAACTGCTTTCGCACGACATTGACAAAACGCAGCTTTATGAAGAATTGAAAGCGAAAATTGAAGCAGCATGACACACGTACAACTGAACATTTACCACAGCATTGAAAAGCGCTTACAGACGCTTGAAAGCACGTTTGCACAAGCTTTGACTTTTAATATTCACGTGTATTGCATGAACGCATTTACACAGTTGTTGGCAGAACTTGCAGAAGAAGACATTGACACGCAAGCAAACATACCAGAACATTTACTGGCACGTCTTCACGTCTTTGCATACAAGCTCACAGCAGTCAAGAAGCAATACGAACTGGCATACCAGTGCCAAAACAACTGACAAAACACCACGCATGGACACACACGTAAAGAACTTCTTCAAAGCTTACAGCTTGTCTTGCACCACAGAAGCAGACTTGTATTGTCACACTGGCAAAGAACTTGACGAAGTTTTACCACGTTCACTAATTGAAAAGCTTGACAAACTGGACAATGAAATAAAAGCACATGTAAACGCCAAAGCCACCACGCATGAAAAACATTAAAATAAAACGCAACAAGAAGTCACAGCGCTTGAACTTGTACATTGAACCAGAAGTCAAGCAGCACTTGTATAATGCTTCTGAACACACTGGCACAGCAGCAGCGCAAATTATACGTGAAGCGCTTCGTAAAGAACTTGACGAAAAGTACAAAAGTTACAAGCCAGACAAAGACAAACCACTGTAAAGAACTGGTGAAAAACTGCACAAACTGCACACCACAAAAGGACACTGAAGACATGGCCAAACAACAGTTTGAAAAAGGCGACGCAAGAATAAACAGAAAAGGCCGTAAAGCCGGCACACCAAACAAAAGCACGAACGAACTTCGTCTGCTGGTGCAAAGTTTCGTTGAAGAAAACTGGCAGACAGTGCAAGGCGCTTTTGACAAACTTGACGACAAAGACAAGCTGAACTTCATTGAAAAGCTTCTGAAGCACACTTTACCAGCACCACTTACAGAACTTGAACGTTTGACAGACGAACAACTCGACACACTTATTCATAAACTAAAGCAGCAGCAACATGAACACATCACGAAAGCGCAAAATTGAACAAGCGCAAGCACTTCTGAAGCAGAAACACAACATACTTCAGTGCTTGACAGCAGCAGAACTTGACACGCTGAAGAAGCACAAATTTGACATTGACGCTTATGCAAACAACAATTCAGCAGTTATTATAACAACGAATAATGAAGCAGACGAACACGAACTTGACAGAATAATAAGCAAGCTGTCTGCTGAACAAAAAAGACTGAACGCAGACGAACGCACAACAATTCACTTATCCAAACACATTGAAAAATAACTTTCATTAAACAACAAAAGACATGACACAACAAGAAAGACTTGACAGAATTGAAAAACGCATTGACAGCATTGAAGACAAGCTTTGGCCAAAGCAAACACAAAGACATCACTTTGTTTCCACAAAGACGGCACACGCTGAACCACAAGAACCAGAAGTCAAACCATTGACAGCAGAAGAAGAAGCTTTTTGTCAACGACACAGCATTGAAACACAGCAGTACGAAATACGGATACACCTGCAAAACAGAAGACTTTCAGCAGCAGACAAAGCAGCCATTGACAGCATAAGCAAGAAGCGTTCTTGCGACATTAAAATATTTAATTAAAAGTTATGCAAACACGAAAAGACAAGCTGAAGACAGCACGTAAACTGCTTGACAACGACAACAAGAAGAAGCTGAACATAACACCAGCAGAATTGAAGTATATTCAAAAGTTTGGCTTCTGCATTGACACGTTTTTTGCAGACGAAAAAGCCACAATGTTTGTGCCTGCCAAAGACGAACCAGAAGCAGAACGCATTGTGAAGAAGCTTGAAACTGGCACTGGCAAAGACGTGTTAATGTTTGTTATTGACAGCAACACAGCGCCACAGTAAGCATTATACAACACACATGGCACAACGACACGTCAAGACAGCAGACACGCATAAACACGCTTAAAATGCTTCGTAAGCTTTACACTTGCATTGTCAAAAAGGACAACGACACGTTCTTGAAATACAG
>PWHG01000012.1 GCA_003554785.1 Candidatus Falkowiibacteriota bacterium | reverse complement strand
CCCAAAAGAGTTTGATGTTTAGGAAGAGTACCGGCATTTTTTCGGCATCATAAGTCCTCTTGGCCAACAGCCGGAGGAGGTGGTCCTTTCCTTTGACCCTGTGCAGGGTGCGCCAAACGGCACTGAATAGCAGGTTGTAATACATTGCCGGATTCCACAGACAGACTTGGTTGAGATGATGAGGCACGGTAAAGATGATGTGAAAATGCTTTACCGGAAGAGAAAGCCTGGTCACTTTTTCTACCCACAGCGCCTGTTTGCTTTTTTGGCATTTGGGGCAGTGCCGGTCATCAAACTCTTTTGGATACAAAAAGCTTTTCCCTGTGATCTCCAGGTCCGAAAGGCGGTCAAGGGCAAAACTTTTAACCAGCCCGTCTCCTGCATCCCTGGCAACCACATACCAGCGGTTTTTAAACTCTTTCAACGCATAGAGCTGCTCTCGCATGGTGAAAGTATGAGGGTGATTGAACCGGAATCAATTACTGTCATTCCGTCATTTTGAGTCCCATATTCAAGCCTTTTCTCATTAAAGTATTTAAAATCAAGAATTCTTAATAAAACACCCTCTTTTTCAACGATACGTTTGATGTGACTGACAAAACCATCTTCATTGAAATCATCGGCATGCAAAGCCTGGTTTAACTTTTCAATTTGTGCTTCCATATGATTGCATTTTGATGGAATGATATTACATCTCATTGTTCGCAAAATTAAAACAGCCCCACGCCAAACCATGGCGTTGGGACTTCATAAGAAGGTCCCTTCAGGTATTGACATCATACTGGTGGATGAATGGATTCGTCGCTTTTGGTAAGAATAAAAATGTACACTTTTCAGTTGAAGCCCACAAGATATTTCAGTAACTTGCTTAATATCAAACAAAATAAACCAACTATTATGCGCTTAACCGACTGGATGAATTCGAAAATTAAAAAGTTCAAGTGGACAGACATTGCCTGCATCGAACTTGCAAGCATTTCTTTCGGGCTGATGCTTGCCTCATTACTGCCTTCACTTTTATCGGTGAGCCCCTGGTGGTACCTTTTAATTTGGCTTGGGCTGGCGCTAAAGCCACTGATTAAGGTTATTGATTAATTAGTCAGCATAGTCCGGTATATCCAACTTTAATGCACTCCTGCATCCAGTACAAATTCAAAAGTAAAGCCCGTTTGGATATAGCGCTCAAACCGAGCCACCTGTTTCGCTCCAAATAGAGCAGTTTCCTTGAGAAAAGAAATCCTCAGGGCGTTAAGTTTGGTCCGGAATGGGGGGCAGTATCACCGGAATATCCAGTGATGCCAGGATGGAAAGGGACATCTTAAAAAAGGCGGTCAGCATCTTCTCCAAGAGCGATGGAAAATCTACCAATTCATAAACGATCATCGCACCAGATTTACCATTGAGATGATGTGCAAGGTTTTCAAGTTGACAAAAAGCAGTTGCTATGCATGGCTTAAAAACACACCTTCCATGCGCTGGAAGGATAATGAGTATTTGCTGACCCGGATTATGGATATTTTTGAACACAGCAGACAAACCTACGGCAGTCCCAGGGTAACTCAGGAATTGCGGGCCCAGGGCAGGCGGATGTCCGAAAATCGCATTGCTCGCATGATGCGTGCAGCAGAGATCCGGGCTAGATAGCCCAGCCATTAATCTTTCATTCCGATCGTGGTATTCAATATGCATGTAATGCATTCTGCGTTGGGATATAAAACAATCGATGAGTTTGCAAAAATTAATAGTAATTTTAAAAACGCAGCGTAGCTTATCTTAGCGTCCTAATTAATGGGGGAAGTCCATTAAATTTTCACTTAACCCAAATTCTAAAACTTATGAAAAAATTAATGTTTCCCGTACTGGCAATCTTGTTTTTTGCCGCATGCAACTCCGGCCAACCAACGCGCTATGCCTCATCTTCACCAGAGATTGACGCATTCAAATCATCCATCAAACATTACCTGGCGCAAAACTGGGACGAGTACCGGCAGCATTATGCCGATACAGCCAAATTCCGGAACAATGTACCCGAAGAAAAAGAAATATCTCTTGATTCGGTAATATCAAACTGGAAACAGGAGAATGAAATGTTTTCAGACATACATTATGCTGCTGATAAAGACTTTTTTGAAATGGTCGTTACCGATGATGGCGAAACCTGGGTAAACTTCTGGGGCTTGTGGTCGGCGGTATTGAAGGCCAACGGACAAAAATTCGAAATGCCTGTACATGTTACAGCAAGATTTGAAGACGGTAAAATTGTAGCGGAGCATGGATACTGGAACAGTTCGGAATTAGCCTTGGTTTTGCGCGAGCTTGAAGCGAAAAATGAATAAAAAATGTTGTATTTCCACAACCATATAAGTATTTATCGACCAGGCATATTACAATGCCTGGTTATTTTTCTGGTTCTCAGTTCAGGCAACATATTACAGGCGCAAAACAGAAACAATTCCAATGCCTCAACCCTGGATTGGATTGCTAAAAGGATTAACAATACAAGTGATTCTACACAGGTATTTACTGTGATGGTCTAATGTATTCGGCCAGTTTTCTTCAAATATAGGTTTAATAATCATGCGTTCATCATCCGAGGAGGGCTATATTAGCCACCTGCAGCGCACCTCACCTCTCTCACCCCCCTGACTCCAACCTGTCACAAAGCCCCATGATCTCATCCTTCTGCACCAGTGACGTAAGCCACTCATCCGGGATGCTTTGCCAGCCATAAGCAATGCCTGCCAGGCCTCCTGTCACGCAGGCGGTAGTATCTGTATCATCTCCAAGGCGCACGGCCTTCAACACGGCGTCTTTATAGTTACCGGTGTTTAACAGACACCAGATGGAAGCCTCCAGCGTATGGATCACATACCCACCTGACTGGATTTCGGATTCGGGCAATTCGTCTAGGTGCGGAAGACGGCTGAAGTGCGCTGCCTGTTCATCCTGGGTGAATAAGTTTTCCTTCACCTCTTTCCTGAAAACATCAAAAGCTTTTTCCTTACCATGATATAAAATTAGCTGTGCAAACCGCACCAGGGTCACGCAAGCGGTCATTGAACGAGGATGCCCGTGTGTAAGGGACGACAGTTCGGCAACCGTCCGAACGTCGTAATGGCCTTTTTGCTCAAAATACCACAAAACGGGCAGGATCCGCATGAGCGAACCGTTGCCGTTGTCCATCTCGTCTTGTCCGCCGGCCAGCATCGGGTCCACGCCGGATCGCAACCGGTTGATGGCATCTCTTGTGGTACCTCCGATGTCGAACGCTGTACCATGGGGCGTCCATAAACCCTCATCCAGCCATTTTACAAAGTTCTGCGCCACCTTGCTTACGCTATAATCCTTTACCATGGCATCTGCGGTACACAATGCCAGGGAGGTATCGTCCGACCAGGTTCCGGGTGGTTGATTGTGTGTGCCCCAGCCTTGCATGCTTTCAGTGACGCGGCGCCGTGCCTCTTCTCTGGACAGAAACTCATAGGGCACCCCAAAGGCATCGCCCACAGCCATCCCCAATAATATGTTTTTCATCAGTGTCATACATAAAGTGTCTTAATGTGAGCCAGACCGGCTCAAAATGTGGGATTAAAGATAAATTTAAATTTACCGGAAAAA
Organism: Candidatus Falkowiibacteriota bacterium; assembly: GCA_003554785.1. Taxonomy (GTDB): domain Bacteria; phylum Patescibacteriota; class Patescibacteriia; order Patescibacteriales; family UBA12465; genus PWHG01. Next base: position 132 of record PWHG01000012.1, on the reverse strand, counting down.
ATGCTCAGCAGGGTTTTTCGATATATGTTGGTCAGGTTAATGGAGAAAGCCGCCCGGCAAAGATTGCTAAAGCTGCTGGATGAACTCCCGGACTTTGCCCCTATCAAAAGCAAATGCTATGAGAAAAATTGG
>PWHG01000049.1 GCA_003554785.1 Candidatus Falkowiibacteriota bacterium | reverse complement strand
CGCCCTACTAATTAAAGTAATAGTGGTAAATGAAAGACTAAAAAAGATTAAAAGAAGAAATATTAATCTAATTGGATGAAATAGTTTCTTTTCATTTTTGTTATGCTTGTTTTTTTGCATAAATTTAATTTTATATATTTATTATTTTCAAATTAATTATACAATAAAGGGATTTTTTTTACAAGCAGGCCTTTCTTAATTTGAAAATATTAGTTAAAATAAAGATATATGAATTACGATATAATAATTGGCCTGGAAATCCACGCTGAACTAAATACAAAAAGCAAAATGTTTTGCTCTTGTCTAAATAAGAGTGATTATTTACAGCCAAACACTAATGTTTGTCCAGTTTGTCTGGGTCACCCTGGAACTCTTCCAGTGCCTAACAAATCAGCGATTAAAAAAACAATTCTTTCATCTCTAGCTCTAAATTGTCAAATAAATCAAGAAACTAAATTTGACCGCAAAAACTACTTCTACCCTGATCTACCCAAAGGCTATCAAATCTCTCAATATGACAAACCCTTTGGCAATGATGGCTATTTAGAGTTTGATAATGAAAGAATTGAAATTGAGAGAATTCATCTAGAAGAAGATACAGGCAAAATATTTCATGACAAAGATGGAGAGAAAACTCTAATTGACTTTAACCGAGCCGGTACTCCCCTTTTAGAAATGGTTACAAAACCAACCATCAAAGACGCTCTGCAAGCTAAACTTTTTTGTCAAAATTTTCAAAAAGTTCTTCGTTATCTAAATATTAGTAGTGCTGACATGGAAAAAGGTGAAATGCGCTGTGAAGCTAATGTTAGTTTACAGAAAAAAGATGCTTGGAAATATGAAGATGGAGAGATAAAGGCTAAGAAGGGAAAAAAATTAAATCATAAAGTGGAGGTAAAAAATATTAACTCCTTTAAAGCTCTTGAGAAAGCCATTAATTTTGAAATTAAAAGACAATCTGAGTTATTGGATAAAAATTTGGAAATTGTTGCAGAAACTCGTGGTTGGCAAGAAAAAAGGGGAGAAACAATTTCACAAAGAAAAAAAGAAACAGCGGCTGATTATCGCTACTTTAAGGAGCCAGATATACCTGGGTTCTACATTGAAGATGAGAAAATTTTAAATATTAAAAAACAATTAATTGAACTCTCTATGGACAAGAAAAAAAGATTTATTAATCAATATGGCATAAAACCAGAAAGTGCTGATATTTTGGTGAGTGACAAATTGTTAGCGGATTTTTATGAAAAGACAGTTTCTGAGCTTGGTGCTTGGATTGAAGCTGAAGGAGATAAATACGCCAGACAAGAAAAAAAATTAGCCCAAACTGCGGCTAATTGGATAAATGGCGGATTAATAAAACATTTAAAAGCTAACAAAAAAACTGCTAAAGATTTAATAATTACAGCTGAAAATATGGCAGAGCTAATTAGTCTTGTTTGGCAAGGAAAAATTAATTCAAACATTGCTCAAGATATTTTAAGTATTATGTATAAAAAAGGTGGTGATCCCAGTGATATTATGGATGACTTAGGACTTGAACAAATTGACAGTGGTCAAGAATTAGACAAAGTAATTATACGCATTATTGAAGAAAACAAGAAACAAGTTAAAGAATATCAAAGCGGTAAACTAGCGGTTATTAAATACTTAATCGGTCAAGTTATGGCCGCTACTAAAGGCAAAGCTAATCCAAAAATCGTAAGGGAAGTTTTGGAAGAAAAATTAAAAACAGATAAATAATTTAACGTTTTTAAGGCTATAAGAGTTAAAAATAGTAAAAAATAGCAAATTTTAACGTTTTTAAGCTCAAAAGCGTTAAAATACAAATATTATTTATTTATGCAAAATAGAGTTAATATTGAAAATCTTTCTAAAAAAAAGAATGAAACTGTTATTATAAATGCCTGGATTCATTCTAGACGTGATCAAGGAAAAATGATTTTTTTAGATTTTCGTGATGGAACAGGATTGGTTCAAGGAGTTATTTTACCCGGAAGTAAAGCCTTGGAATTAGGAAAAATTTTACGAGAAGAGTTTGTTGTAGAAATAGAAGGAAAAATTAATGCTCGCCCCGAAAAAAATATTAAGAAAGATATTTTAAATGGAGATATAGAAATTGAAGTTTTAAGTGTTAAAATTCTAAATGAATCAAAAGCATTACCATTTAATCTTTTTTATGACACAATTAAAGTAGATGAATTACTTCGCTTAAAGTATCGATATCTGGATATGAGAAGCAAAAGGTTAAGAAAAAATATTATTAATCGATCAAAAACACAAAATTTTATAAGAAATTTTTTACATAATGAAAACTATTTAGAAGTAGAAACTCCAATTTTATCTGCTCCCACCCCAGAAGGAGCTAGATCTTTTGTGGTTCCAAGTAGAGTTTATAAAAATAAATTTTATTCCCTACCTCAATCACCTCAACAATACAAACAATTTCTCATGATAGGTGGTCTGGAAAAATATTTCCAATTTGCAAAATGTATGAGAGACGAAGATGGCAGAGGTGATCGCCAACCAGAATTTACTCAATTAGATATGGAAATGTCTTTTGCTGATGAAGAAGATGTAATGAAATTAAATGAAAAACTTTTAATTGAAATTGTTAAAAATTGCTATCCTGAAAAACGAATTCAACAAATCCCCTTTCCAAAAATGACCTATAAAGAAGCTATGGAAAAGTATGGTAATGATAGACCAGATATTAGAGAAGATAAAAATGACCCAAATTTATTAGCCTTTTTATGGGTAGTTGACTTTCCTATGTTTGAAAAAGTTGATATCAATGACAATGAAAGTCCGGGTGAATGGACATTCACTCACAATCCATTTTCAAAACCCAAAAATGAATATTTAGAGGATTTTAATGATAAAAAAAATATTGATAAAATATTATCAACACAATACGATATAGTTTTAAATGGTTTTGAAATTGGTGGTGGTAGTATCAGAAACCATAAATCTGAAATGCTTAAAAAAACTTTTAAAATTATGGGTTATAATAATGATATAATCAAGAATAATTTTGGACATCTATTGGAAGCTATGGAATTTGGTGCCCCTCCTCATGGTGGAATTGCCTGGGGTTTTGACAGATTATTAATGATTATGGAAGGAGAACCAAATATTAGAGAAGTTATTCCTTTTTCTAAAACTAGCGATGGTAAAGATCTTTTAATGAAAGCTCCGGGAAATATTTCAAAAAGTCAAAAAAAAGAACTAGGTCTTTAATATTATTTATTAATCAATTTTTCTGCTTCTTTAATATCTTTAATCCAATGTATTTTTCTTCCCTGCTTCTGCCATCTTTTAAACCAAGAATTTTGACGTTTAGCAAATTGACAAATTGCTGAAGCTAACTTTTCCTCCATTTCCTCATAACTTATTTCTTTTAATAAGTACTGGCTAACATATTTATACTCTAGTCCAAATGATTTTAGTCTCTTCCAACTAACTCCTTCCCTTTTTAATCTTTTCACCTCCTCTAGCATATTTTCTTTCTCAAGTCTTTCTTTGAGTCTTTTGATAATTTTTTCTTTTAAAAGCTCTTTTTCTGGTTTAAGGCCAATAATTAGAAAGTTATATAGATCTTTGTCTTTTTTAGATACAGTTTCACCATCTTCAATAATTTCAATATAGCGAATTAAACGTCGTTTATTGTTTTTATCACTATTGTTTAAATTTTTAGCAAAATTAGCTTTTAGTTTAGTTATATATGAATATAGCTCACTAACACTTAATAATTCTAATTTATTCCTTCTTTCTATATTGGGCTTTGATTCACTTAACTTATAATTATCTACTACTGCTTGCAGATAAAGACCACTGCCACCTACTAAAATTGGCAGTTTTTTTCTCTTTAATATATCAGAAATGCTTGAAATCGCTTTTTTTTGATACTTGGCTAAATTAAAACTTGTCTTAGGGCTAACTACATCAATTAGATGATATGGTATTTTTTTACTACCAACTTTATATTCCTTTAAATCTTTACCAGTACCTATATCCATACCTTTATATACTTGCCGACTATCAGCGGAGATAATCTCTCCCTGGTATTTTAAAGCCAAAGAAACCGCTAGAGAAGTCTTTCCTGAGGCAGTTGGACCTAGAATTACCAATACTGTATTATTTTTAATTTTCATAAATTTCCCCGGTTAAAATAAATTCTTTTACTTTTTTAATTTTTACCTTTTTAAATTGACCAATCAGCTTTTTATCTTTTTTATTCTCTATTACTACTGTTTTAAAGCTAGAGGTTTTTCCTTGTAAATTCCCTTTTCTGTTTACACCATCAATTAAGACTAAGCATTCTTTGTTTAAATACTGCTTGTTATTTAAAAGAGCAGTTTTCTTTAAATATTCATTTAATATTTCCTCTCTTTTTCTCTTGTCTTCTTTTGTTACATCATCTTTTAAACTATAGGCAGCGGTTTGGGGGCGAGGACTATATTGAGAAATATAGGCCATATCAAATTGCAGTAATTTTAAAACTTTAAGTGAATTTTTAAATTGTTTTTGACTTTCTCCTGGAAAACCAACGATAATGTCGGTGCTAACTGCTATACCTGGTCGTTTTTTTCTTAGTTTTTCAATTATATTTATAAAATCTTCAACTCTGTATTTACGATTCATTTTCTCCAGTATTTCATTATCACCAGATTGAAGGGCTAGGGGAATATGATTGGCAACTTTTTGATTTTTGGAAATGACTTCAATTAATTTATCATCTAGATCTTTGGGATGACTAGAGACAAAGCGAAGCCAGAAATCTCCCTTTATTTGCGCTATCTCCTCTAATAATTTAGGGAAATTAGGGAAACTATTTACGTTTTGAGCAATTAAAATTATTTCTTTGTAATCATTTTTAATTAAATCTTTTACTTCTTTTATAATCTCAGTTTTTTTTCTATAGACTTCTCTCCCTCTGGCATAAGGGACTACACAATATGAACAGAAATTATTGCAACCATTGCCAATGGGTACAAAAGCACTAAAGTTTGATTGGTGTTTAGGTTTAATATCTAAATATTTTTCGCCACTAACTAGTCTTTCTTTGTCGTAGCGACTTAAATAGTTTTTTTTAGTTAATAGATTAAAAATGTCAGGCAGTTGATTAATGGGCATAAAAAGATCAACTTGATCTTTTAATCTTCTCTCAACATCTTTTCTTCTAGCTAGACAGCCAGTGACAACTACATTGGCTCTTTTGTTTTTCTTTCTAATTACTTTTACTAGTCCATAAACTCTATCTTCAGGACTTTGTCTGACTCCACAGGTATTAATGATTGCTAAATCTACATTACCAATACTTTCAGAAAAACTGTAATTATTAGTTTCTAAAAAGCTAGCAATTCTTTGGCTGTCAGCTTTGTTCATCTGACAACCAATGGTGATTATATGATAAGTCATAAATTTATTAATTCTCGTTTTCATTATCAACAGATATTAAGCGATAAAGTCCAAAAGGTCCGTGACGACTAATTAATTCAATATTTAAACCAAACTCAGCTAAGCGACGGTCGTTTAAATAATTAAAGTCAGCTTCCGGGAAATAGAAATTATAATAATATATAGGATAATGGTCAACTAATTTAGCTAGAGTTTCATTGGTAGAATTGTGATCAAACAAAGCCACTACCACCTTTCGCTCGGGAAATAATTGCTTGTCATGATATTGAGTGATAATAATTGAGTCTTCTTTAGTGTTTTCTAAAACTCTTTCAATCTCTTGTTTGTCAAAAATATGATTGTAATACATATGAGACAAACCTTCCTCAGAACCAAAGAAAACAAATAGCCAAGAAATTGCTAAAAATAATCCCAAAATTAACATTTGCAGACCATTATTTAGATAAAGTCTAGCTCTGTCATATTTACCAATTAAACTAGGCCGACCAAAATAACCAGAAAACAAACGACTAAGAAATACAATTGCCAGTGACATCAGAGGTAGTGCTAGTAAATAAAGAGGCAACCAATAACGAGTATAAGAATTACCAATCGTATAGCGACTAGGATCGGGATTATCAAAAAATTCCCAGGAACCATAATAAAGAACTAAAATAGAAGACAAAATAAACCAAGATAAGATATAAACTAAACGCCAGCGCCTAAACTTTCTGGCAGCACCCAAAAAGAATATAAAACCACCCAAGGCGGTAGTTATAAAAAGCCAAGGAAACATTTTTATTACATAATTGTTAAACATTTCCAGTGATTGCCTTGGTTGATAGCCAAAATAAAAAATATTATCACGCAATATATTCCACATGTCATTAAAATAAGCCAAACTACCAGAAAATGTAGAGCTAACAAACTGACCTCCAGCTTGGCTAATTTGCACAATTGAATTATTCATTTCTGAATAACCACCAAAAATAAATGAACCAAAAAATAATTGGTTGTAATAAGCTATTGGTAAATAAGCTAAAGCTACTCCGCAAATAACTAAAAAGACTCTAATTCCTATTCGTTTAAAATAAAATAAATAAGCGATAAATAAAGTTGGCAGTAGCCAAATAAGCTCAGAAGTGCGAGCAGCAATCGCCCCGCCTAAAAAGATACCAGCTAAAAATGGCCAAAGAAGACCTAAATAATGATTAGCTTTTAATTTATATTCTAAAAACTTTTCCCTTAAACTATATTTCTTACTTAAACTAAGAGAGATAAAATAAGCAAATATTATTAAAAAAACAAGAAACAAAACATTGTGAAACATACTACGAACGCTGTAGTAAACATAAACCGGAAAAGAAGCTAAAAGAGCTGAAGATATTAAAGCTATCCGCTCACTAAAAAGTCGTCTAATCCATAAAAAGAAAAAAACAATTCCCATGGCGGCTAAAAATGGAGTAATATAAGGTATAATGGCTATACCAAACAAACTTGCCAGAAAACCATAATAAATTATAATTCCCAAAAATGATACCGGTTTTAACCAGCCATGATCACTGCGCATACTGCGCGGTCTAACAATCTCTTCTGAAATTATATTGGCTGGCTCAAAAACTCTTAACTTACCACTTAGAGCATAATTTTTAGTAAAATAATAATTAGCGGTTTCATCCGGTGAACCCCATTTAACGTAATCCTCTTCGTGTAGGACATTATTAAAACCAGCGGTAACAGCAAAAAACAAACTAGCAATAATTAAAACTAATATTAAGGAAAATTGATTTTTGATAAATTTTTGCATAAGATTCTTCTCTCTTTAATACTAAACAAATTTGTATTTTTTATCAAGAATTAGTTATAATAAGAAGTATGAGACAAATACTAAAAAACTTTGACTTTAAACTAGGCTGGCTTTGGCTATGTCTTTTTATTATTATCTCAAGTTTATTTTACTACATACACCAAACTGATATTTACTCCTTAGTATTAAGCTTAATATTAAGTTATATTCCCATCAAATGGATATTAAATGAAAGATCTAAAAATAAAACAAATGATGAAAAACAAGAAAATAAAACTAAAATAAAAAACAAGCTTATTTTTACTCTTTTTCTAATATTTTATTTAATCAGTACCGCCATCCTTATTATATCACAAAGCGATCAGGCTTTAATTTCTCCTTGGCAAGTTGTACCCACTTATTTCTTTGTTTTCTTAATATTGACTATATTTTTGGCTTTATTATATTTAAAAAATTATAGAAATAGTATTTATCAAAAAGTTTGTTTGTTTCTAATTTATCTACTTAGTTTCTCAGTAGCTTTGATTGTCTATAAGGTTGGCTATGGCTATGATCCTTTTGTTCATCAAGCTAATATAAACCATATTATTGAAAATGGCTTTATTTTACCCAAAAATTTATTCTATATTGGTCAATATAATTTAATCATTGCCTTTAATCAATTTTTTGCCCTCCCAATTGAAATTTCAAATAAAATAATTGTACCGCTATTTGCGGCTATTTTTGTTCCCCTCCTATCTTTAGAGTTTCTTAAAAAAAATATTAAGCTACCAGAGGTAAAAGCTAATTTATATTTAACAGTCGCACTATCTCTGATGCTTGGCTTTTCCATTTTTATTGTCTCAACTCCACAGAACTTAGCTTATATTTTTCTTTTAGCTACAATTGTATTTAATTTAAACAAACAAGTTCTTCCCTACGGTCTAGCTTCTTCTCTGGCAACTTTCTTTATTCACCCAATTGCTGGCATTCCTGCACTTTTATTTACTGGTATTTATATCGCTAAGATAATTATAAAAAAGAAAAAATATCAAAAAATAATTGCTAACTTAATTTATCTCTTAACTATCTTTTTAATTCCATTTAGTTTAGTTATAGGCGCTAAAGCTAATTTTAATTGGCAAATAAATTTTAATTTTCCTAGCTTTTTTTATCTAAATCAAGAAAATATTTTTCTTAATTTTATCTATTTTTTTATTAATAATTATTTTTGGTTTCTACTGCTATTTATAATCACAACTCTAATTTATCTAATAAAAAGCCCATATTTTAACAAAATAATCCCTAGTATAAAAATGTCTGTAGCTTTACTTATTGCCACCTTTTTTAGCTTTTTTCTTAATTGGCAAGAGTTAATTAATTATGAACAAAGTGATTACGCCAATAGATTTTTAATAATCAGTCTTTTATTTCTTCTGCCACTTGTTTGGTTATTTTTACTTAAAATAATTGAAAAATTAAAAAATCTAAGTAAAACTAAACAAATTGTTTTTTTATTATTTTTTAGTCTTTTAATTACTTTTTCCCTTTACGGCTCATATCCTAGAGAAGATAATTATCATAACTCACGAGGTTATTCATTGTCTAAAAACGATTTAAAAGTAGTTGATATAATTGATAATTGGACAGATGAGGATTATATTGTTTTAGCTAATCAGCAAATTGGGGTCGCTGCTTTAAAAGAGAAAGGTTATGATAATTATCTAACTAGTGATTATGGACCTATTTATTTTTACTCCATTCCCACTGGTGGCAAGCTCTACAGCCATTACTTAGAAATGGTCTATGATGAAGCTAGCAAGGAAAATATGAGAAAAGCCATGGACTTAGTTGAAGTTGATCATGGCTTTTTGGTGATTAATAAATATTGGTGGGCTAGTGAGAGAATAATCAAGGAAGCTCAGTTAAGTGCCAATGACTATAGACAAATAAATGGTGGAGGAATAATAATTTTTAAATATTTAAATAATTAATTAGATTCTTCTAATTTAAAGATTGGTGAAAGTGCCATAGTGGGACCATTCTCGGTAGGAAAAACTACGATTAAAAACTGTAAATTATTCAAATCTTGCCTTAAGCTGTTTCTGGTTAGTGAGGAATCAATTTCTATCCTTTTGCTGGCTTTCTCAGATATTTGATAGGATTTTAACCAATTGATAATCAAACTTTGATCACTCTGGCTTAAATTCTGCTTTTCAATACTAGTCTTTGAAAGTTTAGCTAACTTATCTAAATCACTATATAAGGCATCAAGATTTACCATCGCCCTACTTGATTTTGTGTCAGCTCCTAAGGCAGAGAGCATTTTTGAAAGCATCTGCGTGTTGGCTAATAGGTCATTGACTAAATTAGGTGATGGTTCAATATATACAGCTGGCAAATCTTTTTCATTGTGCATTAAACCAATATTTAAATCGTCAGACTCTTGAACTCTTTCAAAAGCATCAGATTCCATTTTCCAATCAAGAAGCGAAGAGCCAGAACTAAAAAACAATCTATCTTGCCAAGCAGTGTTTTGAGCAAAAACCGGTAAAGCAGAATCATCGGTATTTAAATGTAGATCTAAACTAGCTAGTGTTGACCAAAAAACATTAGCTCGAGAGTTTATAGCATTAAAAACTGGATTTTCAATTTCCTCTAATATTTCATTATAATTTTCGTAATTGATGTTTTCATTTATATAATCATTATCAGTTTCAATATTTAATAAATTTAGGGAATCTGCAAAGAAACTAAAACATTTCTCTTGATTGCCGTCTATACGACAAGAAGTAATATTTTCATTGGAAATTGAGTCTGATAAATACTTACCAGTGTTTGGGTAAATTAATTTTTCATTTATGTAATCTGTTGGCCAATGTGGTTTAGAAAGTAGACGAAAACCTACTAAACTTTGATTTTCTTCTAAAGAAAAATCAATTCCTCCCTGGATTTCTTTAAAATCATGACTTAATAATTTTTCTCTATAGCTTTCTAGATTTTCAGTTGAGTCTTCATTGTCTTGAGAGAATATGTCAACAACCTCTCTTTCATCAAACAGTTCCTCAAAATCTTCTTTGAAATAAATATAGCTTAGAGTATCTTCCAAACCAGAGAAATAGGACATTATCTTATAAACTCTTGCCCATTCCGCTTTTAAAAATTCACTGCTGGCAATGTCTTCAGATATCATACTAGCGGCTGTAAAGTTTATTCGCCAATCATTTTCATCAAGTAAGCAATCAGGACAATCTTCACTTTGATAATTAAGGGGAAAAAGCGAGCTAAGCCAAACAGAAGCTAGATAATAATTATGTTTTTTTGCAGTTTGCCTATATTTTCTCGGTACAGAAAAATCATTATAATCTCGACTGTAAAGAAGAACTGGAGAATTAGTTTTATCTCTTGATTCCTTTATAAGCTCAATTTCAGGAATTACATCTTTTTCTAAATATTCTGGAAAAATATAATCAAGATACCTAGACTCACTAATGCTAAATTTACTATCATCTAACTTACCTTCCTTTTCAACTTGACCTTCTTCTGGTTTTAAAAGCTCCAGTGCGACTGCAAAATATGCTAAGCGCAATCTTTTAGCTTCCAGTATTGGATCATTAACTTGACCAACTTGAGCTAAATAGTTTTCATAATCTGATTTAGCAGTTTTAAATAAATTCAAATTTATTTCCCATAAACTATCATAAAAGAAACTAGTTTCAATTTCCTGCCAAACTTTGTTTAATACTAAATTATAGTGATAATGTAAAAAATCACTGGATATAAATAAAGGAATTTGATTTTCTGCTAAAACTTCATATGCACTATAAAAATCATTAGCCTGATCTGACCAACGATTATTAATTTTCACAAAGCCCTTTTCAGATAAATCATCTAAATAAGGCTCTAAGTTTAATCGTCTATTTAGATCATAATAATTTACCACTTCAGTTTTTACATCCAAGGGTAAATCATAACTTATAAACTCTAAATCTTTGGTAACTTCTGGAGACTCATAAAATTGCTTAAAAGTTAAATACTCCACCGCTTCATCAACCACTACATCAACTTTTACATCTTCATCACTTGGTGGATCTTGAAGTCCAAGGTGAGATGGTAGTGAACCATGAACAATATCGTCACCATTTTTTGGTTCTTGAATTTCTTTTGGTTCTTCTTCTTTACTCCCACCTAAAAAAATAGCTAAAATGATAATTAAAAATAACAAGATAGTGGAGCCGATAATAAAAGGTAGATATTTTTTCCATTTTATTTTCTTTTTTTCAATAAAACTTCCACCTGATTCTAAGTTATTGTTTTCTTCAAACATAAATTTAATTATTTAAATACTTATCCTTATTTAAAACATGCTCATTGTGAGTGCGAGAATATATTACATCTCGAGTGCCACTTGGAGTTAGAAAATAATTATACTGACTATCTTCAGGATATATTGCCGCTTCAATAGCTAAAATTCCCGGATTAGTAATTGGCCCTGGAGGTAGTCCAGGATTTAAATAGGTATTATAGGGTGACTCAATACGAGTATCAGCTTGACTATATCTTTCTTTGTTTTCTCCTAGAATATAAGCTAAAGTAGCACAAGATTGCAGGGCTTGACGATTTTCTATTCTTTGCCAAAAAATTCCCGATATCATCTTAGCGTCATAATTATCACCAGTTTGATAATTAATTGGTGCTTCTTTTTCAATTAAGGAAGCCATAGTTAATATTTCATAAATAGATTTTCCTTGATTTTCAATTTCTTCTCTCATTTCAGCTGTTAATTTATTATCAAAATTTTCTAACATTCTTAAAACCACACTATTGGCACTAGCGTCAGTAAAAATTCTATAAGTATCAGGATAAAGATAACCTTGCAGGTCAACTTCTTCTGGCTTATCTTCTAAAAAGCTAAATCTAGAGATTAAGTCATCTTCATAGCTTTCTAGTTTAGTGGCAGAGATAAAATCATCTCTTTTGAAAATATCTTCATTTTCAAAATAATTTGCCATATCGTTAATACTCCAACCTTCAAGTAACCTAATTGTATGCTCTGGTTTTAACTCCGGAGGTGGCGGTTCATTATCACGTCCAGCCAAACGTTTAAGACAAACTCTAAAGGAAGAATGCTCACTATCAGCTCTTGACTGACAAGTAACTGCTTGAGGAATAACTACAATTATTATTATCGCTAAAATCGCTAAATATATTATCTTTTTCATCTTTTTATTTCTTATTTTTTAATTTATCAGCTTGAGAAATTAACTTTGAACTGGCTCTAATTTTTTTCCCCAAACCATCTACCATTTCTATATCATATTTTTGACAAATCTCATACTCAGGCACATCACCTAAGCTCTTTCTATCACCCCCATTGGCAAAAATATCTGGCTTTAATTTTTCAAGAGACCGACATACAGTTTTATCCTTATCAATAGAGACAAAAACTTCATCTACATCAGCTAAAGCTGACATAATTTTCACTCTATCTTTTAAATTCATAAAAGGAACACTTCCTTTTAATTTCACCTGCATATCATTATTTAAAATCACCACTAATTTATCACCTAATTTTTTAGCCTTTTCAATCATCTCTAAATGACCAACGTGAAGTGGGTTAAAGTAGCCAGAAACTGCTACGACTATAACTTTTTTATTATTTTTCTTAGCTGACATAATAATTAATTCTTACTTAATTAATAATTATATTATAGCAGAGCTATATTAATTATTCAAAATAAAAACTCTTGCTTTTTAGACAAGAGTTTTTCTATATTTTATATTAATTTAAGCAGTCTTTTTATCTACTTTTGATTTTTTATCCAAATTTACCATTAAGTCAATGTGAACCATGGCTGAATCAGGATTATTCTTACTTACAAACATAGTAGCGGGATTTATTTTAAATCCATAATTACCTGCTGGTAACTTATCATCTGCAAAAATATATTTTATTCGTTTCATTTTTTTACTTTCCTCATCAAAAAATTTTTCCGCATAAGCTAACTGTCTTTTGCCTTTAAAATTTTCAACAAAGAAATTAGCTTTTATCATTTCTCCATTATATATTTTATCAATTGCTGCCTCTCTGGCGGTGTTTTCAATCTGCTTTGGTGTTAACTTATCTTTTATATATACTGGAACCTCTTTTTTTCTTCCATCACGAGTTAAATAATCAAGACACTCATCATGAAGTTTGTGCTCCTTTGGGCCAAAAAATGGTTTTTCTGCTTTCTTTTTTTGATAATCTTCTTCTTCTTTTATTTTTCTCCTTTTTTCTTTTTCTTCTTCATGCTTAGCTTCTATCGCCTCTTCTTTTTTTGCTTTTATAGCTGGATCAGTAAAGGCCTTTTCTTCTAAATTGTGAATTTTTTGAGAATTATTTTTCATTTCCCCATACAATTTTTTTGCTTCTTCTTTAAATTTATTTAAATTATACTTAGCCTCTCTTACTTCTGTGGAATATGTATCTGATGTTTTCCCTGATCTTATAATATCAGCAGCTTCTCTTATACTATTATTTAAACGAGCAATATCTAGCTGTATATCAATTCTTTTTTTATATGAATTAGATAAATTTTCCTTCTCTTCTTTATTTAATCTCTCTAATTCTTCATTGCTTAAAGCTAAGCCGTATTCATTTTCACTTGATAGATAATCTAAATACCAATTTAAAATTTCCTTAGTTTTTTCTTGATCTTTAAAAGGATCTTCTCTCTCTCCTCGGTAATATTTAAGGCACTCATTTGCCCTATCTTTCAACTCCCATTCCTCTAGCTCATACTTTTCCATTAGCTCACCTAAACCTCCACCTGACTCTGTATCCGCCTCTAATTCCTCTGATAATTCTGATAATTCTAATTTTTTTGATGTTGGGTGTTTTTTTTCATATTCAGAGCCATCTTGATAACCAGGTTTATTATATAAATTCTCAGAATCTAGACTCTCCCAAGCATCTTCTCTCTCATCTTCTTTTTTTTCTTCAATTTCTTTACTATCTAGCTCATCTTCTTTTTTTGAAGGCATTAATTTGTCAAAATTAAATTTAAACATAATTTTTTTATTAATTTTTTATTTTTCTATAATATTGTAACATAATCAATATATTTAAGCACATTTTTCAATTTTATTCAAGTCTAGATATTGACAAATAAATACATTAGCTCTAATATATAGCCACGTTCATTTTAATAGTTTATGATGGAAAAAAAGATTGAAGCGGTTAATTTATTGAACATGTCGATTAAAAAACTTGAAGATTTAGAATTAATTACAACAAGAGTTTTTTTAAATCTACAAGCTTTAGATTTAAAAAATTTAGCTGAGTTACTAGAATTGATAAAAAAAAGCCAAACAGATCCTGAAGTTGAAAAAGAACTGGAAAACTTTGGCCAAAAATCTGTTGATGAAATCAACTATTTATTTTCACAAGCAAACATTGTCGTGCCAAAAACTTGGTAATAAATCACTCTTCCTATAAAGGAAGAGTTTTTTTATAGTTTTTTATATAATTTGAAATGATCTAAAATTAAGCGATTCAATAGAAAATTATTTTTAACTGTTTTTTTGCCCTCTTTAGAAAATTTTAATCTTTTTTCTTTATTGTCTAGCAATTCCTTTAAACATTTGGCTAGTTCATCAGAATTATTAGCAATTAAGCCATTTTTATTGTGCTTAATTTGCTTTTTAATGCCTGACGCCGGACCACCAATTACCGGTCTTTGTTTCCACATCGCTTCTGAAACTGTTAAACCAAAACCTTCTCTGTAGGAATTTTGCACTACTATATCAGCCGCATTTTGAGCCATCATAGTAAACTCTTCTACTTTTTTATTTTTTGGATAATAAAATAGGTGGATATTTTTATTTCCCTTGGCATACTCTCTGGTTTTTTTATAAGCCAATTCAGCAACTGGATTATCTTTAGCCACATTAAAACCTACTAAAGCTAACTGAGCATTTTTATAATTTTCTTGAATTTTAGAAAAAGCCTCAATTAGACCGATTGGATTTTTAAAAGCATCAAATCGTGAAACTTGTACTATTAATTGTCCGGATTTAGAAATATTTCCCTTTTTTTGTAAATACTTTCGAGCAGTTTCTTTAGCTACGTTTTTTTGCTTTAAAGCCAGTGGATCAATAGCTGGTGGAAAAATTACAGTTTTTTCTTTCAATAAATTATCTTGATTAACAAATTCCTTGTTGCTAAAAACAATTTTTTGGTAATTTTTAAAATATGGAAAAAGTCTTTTCCATAATTTTTTATCTGGTTTTGATGAATCTACGTGACTATAGAAAATTTTCTTAGTTTTTTTAGCTAAAAAACCTGCCAAAAGGGGTTGAGTATCATTTATAACTAATATATCAGCGCTTAGTTTATCAATCTCATAAGCTATAACTTGGCTCTTTTTTTCATACTCTTTAAAATCTGAGCTACTAATATTAACTTTATTACCTTGAAGACCATCAAAAAATTTATTTGTAGTTTTAAAAAAGTTACCACCAATTTTAGGATCAATTACATACCAACTAGCATCAACTCCCAGAGATTGAGTGTATGGAATTAGACTATTTAATATTTCCGCCACTCCCCCACCTTGGGCAGTCGCATTTATATGAACAATTTTTTTTCCTTGCATCTCTTTGGCTAATTTAAGTAATTGTTTTTTTTCTTTTAAATTAGAATGTTTTAAAAAATCAGACTTTTTTAATTTTCTTTTTGGTTTAACTTGTTTTAAATACATAAGCTATTTGTTTTTTAGATAATAAAGGGCTCCATAAAGAGCTGATTTATTACTTAGTTTTGATTTTTTTATTTTAAGAGTTTTAGAAAAAGGAAAATGTTTAGACACTAGTGGTTTTAAAAGTTTAAGGGATAGATATCTATAACTTAAACCTCCGCCTAAAATAATTAAATCAGGTGACCACAGCAAGCTAGTATTTACCAAACCAATTGCTAAGTTTTCATGCCACTTTTGTAGGTTTTTTTTAGCCTCTAAATTAATATTATTTTTTTTAAGATTTTTATTACCAACTAAATTTTCAAAACTTTTATTTTTTTCAATTATTTGATGACCGGGCTCAAAGCCAAAATTGTTTATATCAATTTTTTTATTAACAATTCTTGAGCCTCCAACTCCAGTGCCAAGAGATAAATAGGCGATATTGTTTGATTTTTCATAACTAGCCTCCCCTAAGGCGGCTAAATCAGCATCATTGAATAAATAT
>PWHG01000085.1 GCA_003554785.1 Candidatus Falkowiibacteriota bacterium | reverse complement strand
CGGTTTGTCTGATCAAAGAAATAATTACCATCCAAATCTTCTGTCAAGCCCAAAAGCTGTACCATGCGTTTACGCATTGGTCCAAGGCTACCTACCTCTTCATTGCCTTTTATAAACTGACCCATGAAGTTGTCAGGCATGCTGTCAAGGTTTTTTGCATCGGTATCTGAAAGGTTCATCGTTTCTTCAAACATAACATAGCTACTCAAAAGCTGTCGCTGTTTAAGCTTTCTTGCTGTATCAAGCTTTCCTTTACTTAAAAGCATTCCCACCGTGTCAGACATAAGCGGAAGCATGCCTTTGCGGTAACTTGTCATTCGGTAAAGGTCTTTTTCAGCATGTTTGCGGGTATAAGGAACCACCTGCCCATCTTCCATAGTATTATGACGACCTTGCCTAACTCTTTCGTGGAGCATATTGTCTACCATAACCTCTGTGATCTGGTCTACAATAAACTCTCCCCACTTAAACATTTCCGGATCTCTTGCTTTTAACTCCTGTGCTTGTTTATAAAACATAGGATCCTGGGTTTGGTCAGTGCTAAAAAGAATGTTGCCGGCGAAACGATCCACCCCGTTTTGGTCTTTTACCTTTGCAAGTATAGGCTGATAGTATTTGTAGTTGATATCTCTGATTACTTGATGATCTCCTACGTGCTGTGCCTCAAATCGACTCTTGAAAAAGTCAGCCATAGGATCTATACGATCTTTAAAAGAGTTAAGTGCTGCCACATTTCTTCGTGAAGTTCTTAAAACATGTCCTCTGACAGTATCAATAAACTCATGACCAACGTCAAATTGAGGGGAAATGAAGGTTTCCATAGTGTTAATGTCCCGCTTGGAGTTCATTTGCTCGCTCAACACAAACACGCTTCGCTGCTGATTGAGTTCCTTCATTATCATTTCCATTTCAATCATTTCCTGATTTGTCAAATTCTCCGGACCTTGCTCAAGGATTTGACGAATTCGCTGGTTTAATAACTGAATGGTGGAAGTATTATCATCCGTACCTTTTAAGAACGAATCCATATTGTTCATCACAAGGCCCTGGTCTTCGTACATATTCTCAAGTAAAGAACGAACACTAAATCCCTCGTCCATAAAGCCCATGTTTTCTATAGCTTCTTTCATAGAAAGAGAAATGTCATCAGTAAACTGTTTGATGTCCAACATTGCCTTTGCAGAGTTGACAAGGTGTACCGCATCGGTGAGTTTCATTTTGGAACTGTTGCGACTAAGTCTTATGGTTCCTACATTACGCACCATTGTACGTTTTCCGGTATGGTTCTTTAAGTTTGATACAGCAAGTGCAGTAATAAAGTTTGACACGTCACCCATATTGTTTCCAAAGTCACCCAGGCCATGCCTCCTTGCTTTTGCATCACTCATATACCGGCTCATAATGTTTTTGCGGTCAAAGTAGCTTCCGATATCAAGGGGATCATGAAGCGGAACATTGGTCAAATTATAGGCCGAAACAACCATCATGTCATCCGTCTCATAGTCAATGGCAATGATTGGATCAAAACCTTTGAAGTTTTCATCAAACAAATGAGCATATTCTGTATTGATAAGCTTACTGTAAAGGAAAAACTTCGTTTGTGGCGTAGCCTTTACCTGTCTCAGAAACTTCCTTACAGCAGCTTCACTGTAAATGGTACGCCCTAGTTCATCTTTGCCAAGCTTCCCCATAAACTGTACGGGATCGGTAATACCTTCATTAAGAATCTCAAGGATTTTGGTCTTTGTTTCATAAGCCATGTGATCTGTCTTTTCAAGAAAGTGATCTTCAATGACTTTATTATGCTGACCTTCCGGAATGCGTGAGAAGTCATACAGATTACCGTCCCTGCCTACCTGCTGCGGTCCGTCATACTGAATCTGACGCTTCATCCTTTTAATCTTATGATCTTTGGTCATATTCCTGTACTGAGGAACTTGTTCCACTTTACCATCACGCACCCTTTCAAGGGGATTGTTAAAGACTTCTATCAAGTCTCCTACATTGGAAGCAATCTTTCTCTGCTCTGTTACATTGTCATAGGCCATTCCCATTATATCTTTGACCTGGCCCTGTGTAAGATTCATTACCCTTTCTCCGGCAATGGCTTTGGTGACAATATCCTGTGCAAAACTTTGAAGGGTTGTAGCACCTGGATCAATATTCACATCATATCCGGCCTTAAAGAAAGACTTAATGGTATCCCAAAAACGCTGCACCGCATGACGTATTCTTTGCCACACCCCCTGTGACACTTCGGAATAATTATCTGCCAGGTGGTTTGCGATATAGTTGGTCACAGCATCGGCACTATGAAGACCGACCATTGTAGACATTACCTCTCTGACAAAGTCCTGACCCCCAAGTTCCGGATAGGCTTCCCTGACAAGCTGAACCAGTGGGTCACCGGAGTCAATTAATGAAACAGCATCATTATACAGTGCTTCAAATTGTCCTGGACGCACACTCTCCATAATCTGTAAAAGGGGGTGAGATATTTCGTGAAAAAACGTATCAGACTGTACTTTGTCAGTATTTATAGCTACCCTGCCATCCTGGAAGTATGCAACACCATCTGTTTTTGAAGTTTGGTTATTGACAAATTCAAAATCAATACCACGGAAACTTTTTCCAAGTCCACTGACAACCGCTTCTATCCCTCTTTCTGAAATCCGGGAGTTTCTGTTTTCCATCCGGGATTCTACAGGCTTATCTTTGTTTCTGAGCATTGACACTGATACACTGTGCTCATTGTTTTTTGTAAGTCTTACCGGTTGATTCAAAACAGTACGTGCCCTAGAACCATTGTAAGGCATATTACTCAAAAAAGCAGGATCTGCCGGGACGTTACGAACACCAATATACCTTGAACTGTGTTTTGTGGTTTCACCCGTCTGATCCAGTTGCCTTAAATGTGTCTTGGAAAGGTTGTTATATACAAAGTCTGTGGTCACCGTTTGTCCGGGAGCATATACATATAATCCTTTGGGGAAGATCCGATTAATAAGCACATGACCGGCATCATTGGTTTGTACGAAATCTGTTTCAGCAACTTTCCGTTTGGAAAAAATTGTTGGAACTGGCGTGTTGGCACTGCTTCTATATACAGCATCAGCATTATCGCTATCATATTGAGTGTTCAATATATTCTCTCCCATTACAGCCAACTCTTCTACAAGTCTTAATTGATTATTTTGTAGCTGATCTGTGGTTTGAAAGTCAATATCTGTCATTGCTTCAGACAAGTTGCGTTCAAACTGGGAGTCTATAACCTCAAACAGTGAGCCGTTACGGAAAGAGAAACCATATACAAGGGCCTGATAAGCACGAATAGCTTCAGCAGCAGCAGGATCAATTTCTGCAAGTCGTGCAAACTCTTTTTGAAAGTGAGCCTTTTGCATCTGATCCACATAAATACTGTTACGGAAATTCAGCGTAGAAAAAGGAATGTCGGCCTGGCTTTCAATTTCCAGACGCTCAAAAAACTCCAACCCTTCTTCAGCATGCTTCTGTTTTAAGTGCATAACATAGTCGGGCATATCCATAATAAAACGCATTGCTTCACCAGGGTTTTTAAGATTGTAAGCCCGTGAAGAATGGTTGGCAGTATTCGTTGTGGAATGATACTCCAAGGTAAGAGAAGGGCCATGCATGCTAAAATAACTTCCTACAATATACCTGTCAATGGCATTTTGATAGTCGTTATAGGAGTCTTCATAGATAAACTCTTTCCTATTTGTGGCATCCAAAACAGCGTTTTTAAGATCCGTCCTGCTTTCTGAGAAGAAAAGCTCCTGGTTTACTCTTTGAAGCGATTCTACAGCACGAAGCTGGCTCACAAGAAAAGGATTTTG
>PWHG01000082.1 GCA_003554785.1 Candidatus Falkowiibacteriota bacterium | reverse complement strand
TACATACGTGAGGGTATCCGTAAGGGCAGTAAGCATGAGGATATTATCAAAGGACTCTCCGTACAGTTTGATAAAGATCAGAAATGGGCAAAAAGAAGAATGAATGAATATATAAAGGTATTTGGTAAAAAAGGAGAAAATGACAAAAATCTGTAAGCCAGATAAGGATATTCATAAATTCATTGATTTATACAAGTCTATCAATCCAGGAATAGATAAAGCAATATTTGCTGGATTGGTAGACTTTGTTACAAAACATCCTGATACGTATTATGATCATCCCATATTGCAACAAATGATTAATAGGTGGTACACTTCTCTAAATAAAGGACAACCTGATTATACGGTATATAATGATCCTTATTACGTAGTGGAAACATGGATATCATGGGCAAAGTACAGTAGTAAGTATCTGTGGCAAGTAGCTACAAAAAAGGCACTTCCGGATGATAGGACTGTTTTGCAGATGTTGCACGAAAAAGGTATACAATCTGTACTTGATATGGGATGTGGAATAGGATATACAACTTCATATTTGTGTGATTTATTTCCGCAGAGTACTGTCATAGGTACAAATCTACAGGATACAAAAGATTGGCATTTTTGTGAATATATGCAAAAGGATAATAACTTTTTGTTGTATAATGAAACGGATAATCCATCTTGTATGATTGATCTGATAGTTGCTTTTGAATTTTTTGAACATCTGGAAAGACCTTTGGAGTATATTCAAAAGATATTAGAATTGAAACCAAAATATCTATTAATTGCCAATTCATTTAATACATATGCACTTGGTCATTTTGTAGAGTACAGAGATAGGAATCATTTATTACCTATTCCCCAGGCCCAAATATCTCGGAAATTCAATGCCACACTTCGGCAACAAGGATATGAGAAAGTGGAAACTTCATTTTGGAACAGTCGTCCTTCCCTATGGGAAAGGAAACTAAATCAAATGTCATGAAAAAATCACAGATAGGATTTGGATTTATAACACAGAAGGGACTGGAAACCCAGTACACAAAGAAGATCAAAACTCCTGTGTATGAACCTCATAACAAAAAGCCCTTATTATCTGAACTGACTGATGACAGAAAATACAGGGAATTGGTCAAGAAGATAAAACAATCCGATATCCCGGAGAAAGAAAAATCATTTTTGATCAAAGCTGCTGCACGGCACCGTGTTTTTGATTATTCAAAAATCGCAGATTATTATGCACATTCTCCTAAAGAGGTACAAGAATTAATGGAAGATTCTGCACTTGTTATTATTGACTTTGACAAGGCTATCGAGCAAGGGTATGTTGTACTATCTGAGCAAGTTGCTAATCAGTATAAAACAGATTATTCAAATGAAGAATCCGAATCGTGAATTTGCAATATTCATTCTTACCTACGGTAGGCCCGAAAAAGTATTTACAATCAAATCGCTGAGATCAGCAGGATACACAGGTAAAATATATCTGGTATGCTCTACAGATGATCCTACAGTGGATAAGTATAAAGAACTCCATGAGAATGTTATTGTATTTGATAAGGGGGATTACAAAGGAAAATTTGATATATGTGATAATTTTCTGAAGGACAATGTTGTTGTTTACGCCAGAAATGCTATTTTTTCAATTGTTCGTGAATTGGGATATACATATTTTATCGTATTGGATGATGATTATACTTCATTCAGATACGCAACAGATGACAAATATGACTATATCACTAAAAATACAGCTATCCGTGATCTTGATACCATTTTTCGGATATATATGGATTATTATATAAGTCTACCTCCTAATGTAAAAACATTGGCATTTGCACAAGGTGGTGATTTTATTGGTGGTCCTGGTAGTAATGTATGGAAAAGAAAGTTTAACCGCAAGGCAATGAACGCCTTTTTCTTATCCGTCGATCGTCCTTTTAGTGTTATAGGCAGAATCAACGAAGATGTAAATACATATGTCGAGGGGAGCACTCGTGGAGAAATATTTATAACACTCGCATGGATTAGATTGGAACAAGCTGCAACACAAGCAAATACAGGGGGATTAACGGAATTCTACATTGCAACAGGAACTTACCTGAAATCATTCTATACAGTGATTGTGGCTCCAAGTTGTACCAGAATTAATTTGATGGGATGTAGCAGTATGCGTTTACATCATACCATTTACTGGAATAATTGCGCCCCATATATACTACACGAAAAACACAAAAAATAACACTTATGAAAGTACAAAGAAATGAACTTGTAGAAGCCTTGGAAATTGTAAAACCAGGACTTGCCAATAAAGAACTTATTGAACAATCAACATCTTTCGCCTTTATCGAGAATGAAGTTGTAACGTATAACGATTACATTAGCGTTAGTCATCCCATATCACTGAAGATACGGGGAACAGTGCCTGCAGTGGAATTTTATTCGTTACTGAAAAAGATGAAATCAAAAGAGGTGGAAATAATCCAGAAGGAGAATGAAATACTCATAAAGTCAAAGAATGCAAAGGCGGGTATAATCATACAAGAAGATGTGAAACTGCCATTGGACGAAGTCAAAGCTGAGTATAAATGGAAAGAGTTACCACCTTCCTTTATGGAGGGCCTAAATACATGTAAAGGTGTATGTTCTTCTGATTTGGCAAATCCAGTACTGACAGGGATTCATTGCAGGCCAGATGGAATACAAGAAGCGAGTGACAACTTTAGTATTATTCAATACTATGGAGAAAAGGTACGTCTACGATCTTTTATCATTGAAGCTACAATGGTACCCCATATTCGTTCAATTGAACCTACACATGCGGCACGTACAAGAGGATGGATTCATTTCAAAAATGAAAACAAAACAATGCTACATTGTAGGGTTTTGGAAGATGATTTTCCCGATCTTGCCGTTCATCTGGACGCAAAGATCATAAAAGAAGTGGAATTTCCAAAAGGAATGCTGGAAGCCTTGGAAAAAGCACATGTATTTGCGAAAAGGGATAAATTAGGAGATGAGGAGATCCTGATAAGATTGGTAAATGACTCGTTGACAATAAAAGGACAGTCAGAGATCGGATGGTATGAAGAGACCACAAAACTAAATTACAAGGGAACAGATATTGAATTCACAATCACTCCGAACTTATTGGAAAATGTCCTAAAACGGAATGAAAAATTACATTTATGCAAAGATAGGGTCATGATCAAAGCATCCGATTATACATATTTGGCATTGTTACAGACAGATATTTCATTATAATACAGGACAAATGAAAGGATTTTTCTCTACACAGGAAATACAGACAACATCTATGATCGGTAAGAAGCGATTGTCCTGTGTATCTTGTGGTCTATTTACAAATGCGACCTCCCCAAAGATGGCTCCTCATGGGGAGTTCGAAAAGGATATATTAATAATAGATGAATCCCCCACACTAAAAGATGATGAGAGGGGCAGGCCGTGGAGCGGAGCCCAAGGCCGATTATTACGAAAGACCTTGAAGGACCTTGGGATTGATATGGATAAAGACTGTGAAACAATATACGCAGTTCGTTGTCTTCCTACCAATAAAAAAGGAGATCCCGTTAAACCCTTGCCCATGCATTGTGCTGCTTGCCGTACTTCTGTGATAAAACATATAAAAGCGAGACAGCCCAAGTTGATTATTGCCTGCGGTATCCTTTCTGTTAATTCCATTATAGGTCATAGATGGCAAAAGGATCTTGGCGGTATTACTAAATGGAGAGGTTGGGTTATTCCAGATCAAGATTTCAAATGCTGGGTGGCCCCTGTATTCCACCCCGGGCAAGTATTGAATGCGGATCCGGTACATAAAACTATATTCAAGCAGGACCTTCGCAGGGCTGTGGACCATGTGGAAACGCCTTGGCCCCGGCATAAGAAACCGGTAATTGAGTATATTGATGACTTATCCCCGTTGAATGACATTACAGGGCAGGTATCTATTGATTATGAAACCACCGG
>PWHG01000073.1 GCA_003554785.1 Candidatus Falkowiibacteriota bacterium | reverse complement strand
CAGATGAAGAACGCTTTATACAGTATAAGATGCAAAAGGAAAAGTACCCGGAAAAAAACCACTTTCCGGCAAAGTATGTTAACAAGACCTATTCAGACATCAACGAAGAAGCCATTGACGTATTGTATGGAAATATTTTATGGGCTAATTTGAAGGGTTCCTGGGTGACGCTGATCTTTAATGCAATGGGGAAAAATGTGAAAGAGAACTGAAATGGAATTTTTATTTGCGAGAAATTTTAACTTTCACAAAGGTTTCGGCCTTTAATCTAATGAAAAAAGTTTTTTTATCGGAATCATACCGTTGTTGTTTTTAGCATTCTGGGTAGGAAAGTATTTTGCCGTTTTATTTCCCATGGACCGTCAGGTTCCGGCGGATATTCCCGGTCATTTCACTGTCAGGTCCGAACCCAATATTATCCTAGGCATGTTAATAGGAATAGGCATCTTGATTGCTTCAGCTCTCATGTGGAAAATTATCTGCCAAGGGATATTAATAGCCCTGCAGGCTTTTGAGACCTATACGAATTCAAATCATCACAATGGGGACTCCTAATAAAGGGGTCTTTTTTCTTGTGGTTTTCGAATGGGAAAAATGTAGAAATGGTTTTGCTGGGAATTCTGTAAAACTAGAGGGTTTTAAAGAGATTATGTAGAATAGTACTAAGGGATGATAAAAAGAAATTGGTTTTAGACCGACTACAATTGAGATTTTAAGGGTGCTAATGAAATGATGTAGTACTTGAGAACCTCACGAAAGAACCGTCTCCGTGGCGTAGAACGATGGTATAATGAAAGATAGGCTTATCATAATTCAAGGGTTCATCCTCCTTCGTGGGGATTCAGTAATTTTACTTACTATATTCGACAAAGGATTTGATTTTCCTGCTTCGAGAATTAGATTTACAAGGAAGTTATCATCTTACCAAAACAGTGTTATTGATTTTTTCTGGAAATAATTCTAATTTTTCTAAATTTTAGCAGGGATAATAATGAGGCATGTAGAATAATAATATAATAATACAGAATTTTTGAGAAATTTAAAATAATTTAATTAGAAAATTTGGACGTACAATTTTAAAAGGAGTGGTGTCATGGGTGGAATGGCTATAGCTATATTCGTACTTATCATTATTATTATGTTAATACAGTCAGATTTCTCAGCTGACAAAGAAGAGGAGAGATTAAACGAATCTATGAAAAAAGCTTCAAAATTAAACAAATTATATGAGGAAAGAGAAGAAGCTATCCAAGAATATGCTATTCCAGCTCAGGCAAAAGAGCTAAATGCTATTAGTTGTGGTAATCAAGAATTTTATCAGCCAAGAGAGTCTTTTTTATGGATGAATGATAATCATTTAAATGTTCTAATACTTCCTATAGTTGAACGTTTTCATAAAGACGATATAATTCATAAAATAATTAAGTATGACGATATTGCATTTCATTTTAATGCTGGGGAATTGCATACTGAGAACAAAATTGAAGGCGGTGGTGGCGGCGGTGCTGATCTTGGCGGAGCTGCTGTTGGAGGGCTATTTTTTGGTGGCGCAGGTGCAATAATCGGTAGTCAAAAGAAAATAGATCCTGTAACGTCAAAAATGCTTGTTCATGACAAAAGAGAGACAGTGATTAAATACTTAGAAAACGATCAAGAGTTATTCATGAAATTTAAACTAGATACAATGCATAAAATAACATCACTTATTCCTCATAAACAAATAAATCAAGTTTTTAAACCTGAGGAAGTAAAATCGGGTAAAAAGATTAATCAGAAAGAGACCATTGATAATAGACTTAGGAAACTAAAGAAACTTTGGGAAGAAGAGTTAATTACTGATAATGAGTATGCTGAGAAAAAATCAGAGATTTTTAAAGATATCTAGTTCCTTCAAATTACATTAGTTCCATTTAGGGCTATATTCTGTAATATGATACCAACTAAATAACTTAATAAGAGTGAGAGTATAGATTATTACTTAGAAAATTAAAAGAACTTTGGGAATAAAGCCTAATCAATGAGAAGAAATGTAACACAAAATTCTTGTTTGTAGAATTATAAAGAATGCTACTCACAAGGGGATGGTGGCTTTGTGAGCTAGCAATACAAACGTGTAGAGCAAATAATTCAATTAGTTTTTTTATGTCATATTTGATTATCTAAAATAAAGTTACCGGAAGAACCAAAGCAATGCTGTTATTGTTTGAAAAACTCACAAAAGTATCGTTCCTGTATGAGGAATTGAAATGAAACCTCAGTTTGACGGCGCATGGTTTTTCCAACGGACTGGCCGAGGTACTGGAAGGGGAATTCGTAATCGATCCCGAGGCTTCCTTCGAGGGCTTCTTATACCAGCGGTAGAATTTTGCGGCTGACGGTTGTGATAAAGCAATAGTATCCGGCCTTAATAGTTTACATCACGTAGGAATTGTAGAAGGGATCAGTACAGATTAATATATAGCGAAAGCCCTAATTTTGACAGCTAGAAAGTTTGGTTGATCTTAAAGGGGCTTTTATCATGGGAAAAAGGGCTTTGAAGGAACCGTCATAGAGTGTATACCTCTACGGATTATTTGTCGAATTTTGTTCAAAAATGTTGTAAAAAATTTGAAATTAATTTGTAATATTTAAGGTAATCAGGACTCCCATCTAGTATACTTATAGTAATGCCGTTTCGATTTTGCACATTTTCCAAACGCAGAATTGCTGCGGTCAAATCTATAGAAGGAGTGTTAAAGATGGGATTATTCGACAAAATGAAAGAGCCGGTGTTTCTAAAAGAGGCTACCAGCACAAGGGAGCACTTAGAAAAACTGGAGGAGCTTGCACCGAAAGTGGATCCTTCAATGAAAAAGCAGATTGAAAAGGAAATCAAGTTACTCTCCATTGGTCTTTTCGGCGAGGATAACATAGCCTTCGAACTGAAAAATAGCGGCATGCCGATGTATATTATGCGGGATCTGTATATTGAAGCCAATGGTCTATCCGCTCAAATTGATTACATAATCGTTACCAGAAAGATCATTTTCGTAGTAGAGTGTAAGAACCTTATCGGGGATATTGATATTGACCGGGAAGGAAACTTTATAAGAAAGTATAAGCTCTTTGGAAAATCCGTCAAAGAAGGGATTTATTCACCGGTTACCCAAAATGAACGGCACTTGGAAGTTATTCGTCAAAAGCGACTGGAGACTAAGGGAAACATTTTAACGAAAACATTATTTAATAAGAATTTTGATAATAACTACCAGTCTGTGGTTGTACTAGCAAACCCCAAGTCCGTATTAAATGTACGGTATGCAAACAAGGACATTAAGAAGCAGGTCATTAGGGCAGATCAATTGAATCGATACATAAAAGATAAACTGGATAAATCAAAAAACGTTACAGCAAACGATCGGGAATTTGAAGAGTTGGCGAACTCGCTTTTATCTATGCATCAAAAGAAAGAGTTTGATTATAGTAAGTATGTAATGGCTGCTGCCAAAACCCCGGCAGAAAAACCGGAAAGAAAAGTAGAAAGTATTCCTGCAACTAAAGAAGTATCAAAACCAAAAGAGGTATCAAAACCTAAAACCAAAGCGGTGACAAAAACCTTTAATAAAGATTCTAAAACAGAAATAGAGGAGAAGTTAAAAGATTTTAGGCTACAAAAAAGTCGGGAAGAAAAGATTAAACCTTACTACGTATTTAATAATAAGCAAATGGAGGATTTGATTAGTAAAAATCCAAAAGATAAAAAGGCTTTGCTGAAGGTGGATGGTTTTGGGCCGAAGAAGGTAGAGAAGTACGGGGAAGAAATATTGGGGATACTCAGCACATAATTTAGAATTGAAGGATTAGATTGATGGAATGTGAATTAATAATATAAACCAGAAAACAGGGTTTGGGTAGGGAGGAATGGTCAGTGGATAGTAAGGTTATGGTATCAACAACAAATCACCTGGAAGGATATAGAATAATCAAATATCGTGGAGTTTATTCTG
>PWHG01000018.1 GCA_003554785.1 Candidatus Falkowiibacteriota bacterium | reverse complement strand
TATATGAAACGAAAGCCCGGGAAGAGTTGAGGGGCGCAGGGCTTCCCGATGCTTCGCGGTTGCTGGTTGACAAGGGAGATTTCAGTAAATGGCGCCCGCTGCCGCCACTGCCTGACAATCAAAAAGACCTTTCGGACTGGAAGAATAAAAACGCTAAGCATGGGCATGAATCGGAGATGAGCCTTGACGATTATCTGCTCCATGCCGGTTATGATTGTGATGGACCAGAACATATAACTTCTAGGATTTTGGTACATATTAATAGCTTTAAGGAAAACTTGTCGGCCGGAAGTGTACTTAATATAAACTTGGCTTTTCACACAATTTTTTTAATTGGGGTATATACAACCTTGAAACGTGTTTACGGAAAGCATATGAAGGGCAGCAGCAAAGGGGGGAAAGGGAAGATAAACCCTTGGCGGGAATATGGAAAAAAGCTACTCGATCAATATCCGGGCCTATCGCAAGGGCAGATATGGGGAAAAATCCCAAAAGCGCCGGATTATGATATCTGTAACGGTTATGCTTTTTATAAACGTACCGACACAGCACAAAAGCACACAGAAGAATACTTGATTGCCGAAGATGACAATTGCGGTGTAACACGAGAAATCAAGTGCAACTCCTTCCGAGTCCAATACCTTCAGAATAAACCTAAAAAAAATCTGTAAGGCAAGTTACTTACCTTCCAAGGTGCAGGGGTTACAAGAATAGACAATAAGAACCTTATTGTCTACGGAGGTAACTCAAATGCACAAAACCATTCTTTCACCTTACCAGATCGACGAGCAGGTCAAGGAAATCCTTGGTCAAAAATTTCTTAGCGACAAGCAGGTGGCCGGCAGGTATGGCGTCACGCGCACTTCTGTTTGGCGATGGTTGAAAACCCTGGAGGACTTTCCAGCGCCTGTCAAACTTTCTGAAGGCTGCGCCCGCTGGACACTCATGAGTCTTATAAACTGGGAACATAAGTGCGCCGAGCGGCAGAAGGGGGGCAACAATGGCTAAAACAAAAAGCCGGGCCACCCCTGAAGTGAGCCCGGCAGAAGAAACGACTTGTAAAAATAATAGTGGGTTATGCGGCGAAAGTCAAGACATTAAAGCGGCGGCGGCTTCATTATTAAAAGCCGGCTTGTCAATTATACCGGCAGACCCCGCGACAAAAAAACCCACCATACCCTGGAAAGCATTTCAAAAGGCACCCATGAGCCCGGAAGCCGCAGCCCGCTTGAACTTGCCGGGCGCTGCCATTGTCGCCGGGAAAGTAAGCGGACACCTGGAAACTTTAGACTTCGATTATAAAGCGGCATGGTTTGCGCCCTGGGCCGCGATTGTCGAAGCCGAAGCCCATGGGCTGGTTGCCAGGCTTACCCGGCAGACTACACAAAGCGTGGGCAAGCATACCGTTTACCGTTGCCCTGGGGTTACAATTCCAGGGAATACCAAGCTTGCAAGCGATAAAATCGAAGTTGGCGGGCCCGGCGACCATGATTTTATGGGCAAGACACACCGAGCCCATCAGGAAGGCGACCGCTGGTTTATTTTTCCATGTTTTATTGAGAGCAGGGGCGAGGGGGGCTATTTTTTAGCGGATCCGACCACCGGTTATGCCCTGGAGAACGGCACCTTTTTAAACATTCCAGAAATCACCCCTGCAGAGCGTGAAATATTGATACGGGCCGCACGAGCCCTTAACCGATACGTCAAGCCACAATACCACAAACAACCTGCCATAGACGGCACCAGGCCAGGCGATGTTTACAACCAGGATGCCGACCCCCGGCAGCTATTGGAAAAGCACGGATGGACATCGGCCGGAAGCAAGGGCGCTTTTGAACACTGGGCACGACCAGGCAAGGGCCGGGGAATATCGGCAAGCTTGATTGATGGCAAACTGTTTAATTGCTTCACGACAAACGGCGCCCCCCTTGAAGAGAAGGTTTATACACCGTTTGCATTATACGCGACCCTGGAACACAACGGCGATTTTGAAGCGGCAGCGCGTGAGTTGAGGCGGCAGGGATACGGCGGCGGATCGGGAGCCGGGGCAGCAGCGCCAGGCGCACCCCCGGAACCTTTACCGGATGAATTGTTACCCGTTGCACCCTTCGATTTTGCCTTGCTGCCCGAATTATTGACACCCTGGGCGCTTGATATATGCGACCGGATGCAATGCCCCCCGGATTTTGTAGGCGCAGGGACAATGGCGGCGTTGTCGGCAGTTATCGGCCGGAAGGTTGGAATAAGGCCACAGGAGCGGACCGATTGGACAGTTGTTTGCAATTTATGGGCTAAAGTAGTGGGCAGGCCAGGAGTTTTGAAATCACCTGCGCTTGAAGCTGCGCTTGCACCCTTGAAAAGGCTTGTTGCAATAGCGGCGGAACAATACCAGGATGCGGACGCGTTATTTCAAATAAACGCGCAAACGGCGAAGCTTCGGAAGGAAGCAGCCGAAAAACAGGCGCGGGATTTATTAAAGAAAAATCCAAACGCGGACCTTTCAGCAGTTTTGACAGTAGACGAGCCACCCGGCCCCGCGCTGAAACGATACATTGCGAACGATACAAGCCCGGCAAGCCTGGGCGAGTTGTTACGGCAGAACCCGAACGGCTTGCTTGTTTTTAGGGATGAAATTGTAAGCCTTTTAAAAAGCCTGGACAAGGAAGGCGCAGAAGAAGGCAGGGGCTTTTATTTGACCGCATGGAACGGCGACAGCCCCTACACTTCCGACCGGATAGGCCGAGGTTTAAACCTGCATATACCGGCGGTTTGTTTGTCCGTTTTGGGCGGAACGCAGCCGGGGCGTTTATCCGAATATATACGACAGGCAGTAAAGGGCGGCGCTGCGGATGATGGGCTTATTCAGCGCTTCGGCTTGCTTGTTTGGCCGGACACTTGCGGCGCCTGGAAAGACGTTGACCGCTGGCCGGATACGGACGCGAAAAACAAGGCTTTTCAAGTTTTCGACCGGCTGGACAAGTTGAACCCTCTGGAGATAGGCGCAGAGCAAGACACCGACCGCGACGGCGCCCCCGACGGCATACCCTACCTACGATTTGAACCGGCGGCGCTTGAGTTGTTTCAGGAATGGCGCACCGACCTTGAAAAGCGGTTACGCGGGGAACTTCACCCGGCGCTTGAAAGTCACTTTGCAAAGTATCGAAAGCTTATACCGAGCCTTGCCTTGATTATTCACCTGGCGGACGGGGGCACCGGGCTAGTTACCGAGCGGGCGACTTTGCAGGCGTTGGCGTGGGGGGAGTATTTGGAAACCCACGCACAGCGGGCTTATGGTTCAGTTTCACAACCTGAGATAGCAGTGGCAAAGGCAATACTGAAGCGTATTAAAAAAGGCGATTTGCCACCCACCTTCACCAGTTGGGAGGTTTGGCGGCCGGGATGGGCGAAGTTAAGCGATAAGGAACAGGTTAAGGAAGCGTTGCGATTGCTTGAGGGTTACGGCTGGATAATCCGCGAGCGCAAAGACGACACCGGCGGCCGGCCGAAAACCGTTTACCATTTAAACGAAAGGGCCGCGTTATGAATTACCTTGAAAAATTAAAAGCCAAAACAAGCCACCCTGGGGAACTGCAAAAACTGCAAAAAGATGTTGAACCGGAAAATAAGCCTACTTCACCTACTGCAAAAACTGCAAAAACCCCTTTTTACCCTTTTTGCAGTGACCGGGGGAGCCTTATTTCAGAAAATCACCCACCGACCGCCCCGACAAAAAAACGGCGCCGGCAGAAAGCCCTGCTTGTCACCCCGGCAATGGTTAAGGCGTGGAGAGTGGGCCGGGCGTGGATATTGGACCACCTACCCGAATTGCAGCAAGCCGGATGGACGCGGGCCGAATTGTTACGGGCTGGCCGCTTTCAATACCCCTGCGGCCCCTGGGGGGCGGCGTGGGGCGATGTTTGGTTGAAACCGGGGGCTACTGTCGCCATAGAAGAACAAGGCGCTATAAGGTGGACGTGGCTCAATGAGACCGGCAG
>PWHG01000030.1 GCA_003554785.1 Candidatus Falkowiibacteriota bacterium | reverse complement strand
TTTTTTCTTTTTTCTTTATTCCTTTTTTTTATATCTATACTTTTATTTAAACAATTACATCATTCCTCCCATGCCACCCATACCACTCATGTCAGGCATACCGCCTCCAGCTTGAGCAGAAGAGTTAGCACTAGAGTTTTCCTCTGGTTTGTCAGCAATCACTGCTTCGGTGCTTAGAAACATCATAGCGGCTGAGACAGCGTTTTCAAGCGCACTTCTAACTACTTTAGTTGGATCAACAATACCACTTTCTACCATATTGACGAATTCGCCAGTAGCGGCGTTATAGCCAATAATAGAATCAGATTCTTCTTTGTTTTTCTCAATTATTCTTTGAGTAATTAGTGAGCCATCAACTCCGGCATTGTGAGCAATTTGTTTAATTGGCTCTAGAATTGATTGATTGATAATTTTTTCACCAATTTCTAATTTATCATTATTTTTAAGTTCTTCTTCAAATCTCTTAAAGTCAGAGCCATAGCAAGCAACTGCTAGTGCTAGTCCACCACCTGAAACTACTCCTTCCTCAACAGCGGCTTTGGTAGCATTTAGAGCGTCTTCAATTCTAAACTTCTTTTCTTTCATTTCTGTTTCAGTAGCGGCGCCAACTTTGATAACTGCGACACCACCTGATAGTTTAGCTAGTCTTTCTTGAAGTTTTTCTTTGTCAAAGTCAGACTCAGCGATTTCTTTTTCTTTTTTAATTTGCTCAACTCTGTTTTCAATGCTTCCCTTGTCACCTAAACCATCAACAATAGTGGTATCTTCTTTTGAAGCCACTACTTTTCTAGCCTTTCCTAAATCTTCAATTTCTGTCTTATCAAGTTTTAGGCCAACGTCTTCTGAGATAACTCTAGCGCCGGTTAAAGTGGCAATATCTTCAAGCATAGCTTTTCTGCTATCACCAAATCCAGGAGCTTTTATACCTAAAACATTAAAGGTTCCTCGAAGTTTGTTAACTACAAATGTAGCTAGAGCTTCACCTTCAATTTCATCGGCGATAATTACTAGATCTTTTTTACCAGATTGAGAGATTTTCTCAAGCAGCGGTAGAACTTCTTGAAGAGCGGAGATTTTTTTGTCAGTGATTAGAATATAGGGGTCATTCATTTCAGCTTTCATGGTTTCTGAGTTGGTGATCATATATGGAGATACATAACCTTTGTCAATTTGCATTCCTTCAACTACTTCTTTTTCAATTCCAAATGATTGACCTTCTTCAACGGTAATTACTCCTTCTTTGCCAACACTATTCATAGCTTCAGCGATAATTTTACCAATTTCTTTGTCATTGGCAGAAATTGAAGCTACTTGAGCAATTTCTTCTTGTGTAGAGATTTCTTTGCTCATCTTTTTTAGCTCAGAGATGATTTCTTCTTCTCGTTTTTTTAGTCCATTTCTGATTTCAATTGGATTAACTCCAGCCGCTACTAACTTTAGGCCGTTGTTTATAATTGCTTGAGCAAGAAGGGTGGCGGTAGTGGTACCATCACCGGCGATATCATTGGTTTTGGAAGCGACTTCTTTAACGATTTCTGCTCCCATGTTTTCAAATTTATCTTCTAACTCAACTTCTTTGGCAACTGTTACTCCGTCTTTGGTAACAGTTGGGGCGCCATAGCTTTTATCAATCACTACATTTCTTCCCTTTGGTCCTAAGGTGACTTTAACTGCATCAGCTAGCTGGTCAGCGCCTCTTTTAAGGGCTAGTCGAGCTTTTTCATCAAATATAATTTGTTTAGCCATAATTTTAAATTATTACCTTAGAAAAAAAACAAATTTTTTTCTAAAATAATCTTTCTTATTTATTAATCTTCTAAAATTGCGATTACATCGCTTTCGCTTAAAACTAAATACTCCTTTTCATCAACTGTTACTTCATCAGGAGAATATTTTTTAAAAACAATTTTGTCACCAGCTTTAACAGACATTTCTGATACTTGTCCATTATCTAGCTTTTTACCAGGTCCAACAGCCACTACTTCACCTTTTTCAGGTTTTTCTTTATCAACTGTATCGGGCAAAACAATGCCTGATTTAGTGACTTCTTCTTGGGATAGGGTTTTAACCACTACATTGTCGTGTAAAGGTTTTAGTTGCATAATTTTATTAATCTTTTAAAAAAGAATAGTTCTTTTTTAAAAGATTTTCTTTATTTATTATTATATTTTTAATTTAATAAATTAGCAGTCAAGAGTTTAGAGTGCTAATTCATTTTCTATTTTATAGTTAATTTTTATGGCTGTCAAGACTTAAATTTCTATATTGCTGATTGCTTTTTAAAATGATAAAATAGATAATATTAGAAATTAACTGAAAAAACTATGTCCATTTTACAAGCTATTGTATTAGGAGTATTAGAGGGTCTAGCTGAATTTTTACCTATATCTTCTACAGCTCATCTGCTAATTGCATCAGAAATCTTAAAAGTTGCTGATTCAGAGTTTACTAAAACTTTTATCTCTTCTCTACGTTTAGGGGCGATAATGTCAGTAGCGCTTGTCTATTTTTATACTATTATTAAAAACAGGAGTTTAATATTAAAAATGGCTGCTGCTTTTTTACCCACCGCAATTATTGGCTTAGCCGCCTATGGTTTAATCCGACAAGTATTAATGGAAAATTTAATTTCAATTTCTATCACCTTAATTTTAGGTGGTATCTTTATTATTCTACTGGAAAACTACTTTTCCAAACGTGACAAAGCTTTAAAAACAGATTTAAAAGATATAAGTTACAAACAAGCCTTTTTAATCGGTGTTTTTCAATCTCTAGCGGTTATACCGGGATTATCAAGATCAGCTGCTACTATTATGGGTGGTCTTTATATGGGAATAAGTAGAAAAGTTATTGTTGAATTCTCCTTTATTGCTGCTATTCCTGTGATGATAGCTGCTACCGGCTATGATTTCTTTAGAACCCCACTTGAGTTTAGTCAAAATGAGTGGCTAGTTTGGTCTTTAGGAGTACTGGCTTCATTTATAACTGCAATTGCGGGAATTAAATTTTTTCTCAATTATATTAAAAACAATAACTTTAAAATCTTTGGTTGGTATCGAATTATAATTGGTTCTTTAGTTATTTTATGGCAATTATTATAATTTAAAATATATGAAAAAAACAAAACTGTTAATTGTGCCTCTAATTATTATTGTTTTTTCACTAAGTGCCTGCACTTTATTTGAAAAACAAGAAGAAGAAAAAGATGAAAAAAATCCCTTAATTGATCAGGAAAGAGAAGTTAAATCAGTCGCTAGCGACTTTAGCTTTGATGTTTTTAAAGAACTAGCTAACTCACAGGAAAATCTCTTTGTTTCTCCTTACAGTCTAAACACAGCTTTAATTATGGCCTATGTGGGCAGTGATGGTGAAACCAGAGAAGAAATGAAGGCAGTCTTAAATCTAGAATATGATGATATTTTAGAATTAAAAAAGGATGTTCTTCATTTAAAACATCATCTAGAAACTATCTCAGAAGAAGCTGAAGTTTCCATTGCCAATGCTCTGTTTCTAAAACAAGGTATTCCCTTTCTTGACTCTTATATAGAGAGTGGAAAAAACTACTTTGAAGCTGAGCTAGACAACTTACCCCAAACTGGTGAGCCAATTAATCAGTGGGTAGAGGAAAAAACCAGAGAAAAAATTGATGAAATTATTGATTCCGGACCAATTGATCCTTTAGTGATTGCCTATTTGGTAAACGCTATATACTTTCAAGCTGACTGGAACCTTGAGTTTGATGAAAACTTAACTAGAACTCGACCATTTTATTTCAACAATGAAGGTTTTGATGTAGAAATGATGGAAAACAAAGATGATTACCGTTATTTAATAAACGACGATATTGAAGCAATAAGACTAGACTATAGCCATGAGAAATATGCCTTTCATGCGATTATGCCAAGCAACTTAGAAGACTTTTATTTAAATTTTAATAAAAATAGTTTTGAAGATTTAAAAAATTCCTACAGAAAAGATGAGCTGACTCTAAGGCTACCAAAATTTAAAATGGAAGAAAAATTTAAGCTATCAGATGCCCTAGAAGCTATGGGAATGCATTTAGCTTTTAATCCTTCACAAGCTGATTTTTCTAAAATGGTTGACTTAGAAGCACTAGAGGAAAATGTCTACATTAGTGAAGTCTACCACAGCACTTATATTGATGTTGATGAAAAAGGCACTGAGGCAGCCGCAGCTACGGCAGTTGAGATGAAGCTTGAGTCAGCGCCCCTTGAGCCCACAATTTTGGAATTTAATCGTCCTTT
>PWHG01000078.1 GCA_003554785.1 Candidatus Falkowiibacteriota bacterium | reverse complement strand
TGATCCCGGTGTTTCGGAATGAGACTATTATAAGGTAAAGCTTCCCTTGAAAAAAGAAGGTAACAGCTTTTGAACACTTCGAAGTTCGCTACAACTCAAAGTACTGCCCAAACTGCGGAGGCGTCAACTACCTCCAGCAAACTCTAGCGAGTTTGCAAGAGGCTTGTCTAAAAGCAAGTCTTAGTTGACTACTCTAAGCCTTAACTGGCTACGTTATCCTGGTTATGACACCCCCGGATGGTGCCCTAGTCCGTTGCTCTGTCGTATATGTCTAAACAGCTCTGAGAGGTAGGAGCAGTGGCATATACATAGACAAGCCTGGATAACATTGAGGAAGGGCAATTACAGGCATTAAGCCTGCCTTACAGGGGTTTTCTACTACCATAAGTAGAAAAGAGTATTTGTATGGTTAGAGTTATAGCCAAAGACGGTACAGTCCTGCAGCCGACAAACCGCCACGGCAAAGTGCGGAGGCTGCTCAGGGATAGAAAAGCCAGGGTTGTATCCAAAGAGCCATTCACGATTCAGTTACTTTATAAAACCAGGAGGAAAAAAACCCAGCCGATCAAGGTATACTTTGATACAGGGAGTAAGTACCAGGGTTTTGGGTTAGTGAGCAACAACAAAGTTATCTCAAAAGGAACAATAGAGCTCAGAGACGGAATATCTGAGCATATCAGCCAACGCAGGAGATACCGCAGATCAAGAAGGCATAGAAAGAAACGTTATCGGCCACCACGGTTTGATAACCGCAAACGTAAAGAAGGGTGGCTGCCGCCATCGATAGAATCCAAATACCAACATATTATACACTGGATTGATAAACTCACAAGCTACCTTCCAGATTATCAGCTTATCGTTGAGATTGCTAAGTTTGACATCCAGGCAATGGATAATCCCGGCATTGAAGGTGAGGGGTATCAACGTGGTGATCTCTACGGTTATGAGAATACAAAGCAGTATATGATCCACCGTGAAAAGGGTAGGTGTCAGCTTTGTGGCAACCCGAAGGGAGATGATAAGTGGAATCTGCATCACCGCAGTGCAAAAAAAGGCGGTGGCTCAGATCGGGCAAAAAATCTTGCCCTCTTGCACAGTATTTGTCATAGGAAGTTCCATAATCAAGACCTTAACGATAGTGACCTCACCAGCTTAGAAGCTAAGTCACAGCGGTTCAAAGACGCTACCTTCATGAATATCATCAAGAATAGATTACAAAAAGAGCTTAAGGTTTACTATGATAAGCAGGTACATTTTACTTATGGCTTTATCACCAACATTAATCGTAGGATGCTCGACTTAGAAAAGACTCACTATAATGATGCATTAGCTATACATGGGTTGCCAGTCATAAACAAGGTGAAACCACTATATATCAAGCAGGTGCGTCAAAAGAAACGCTCGCTGCATGAAGCAGTACCTCGTGCTGGTCGGGGCGATAAGGTGAATCGTGAGCAGGTACGTAGAGCTAAGAATTCTAAATCGATCACTAAAAACGGTAAGCTCTTTAGTTTATGGGATAAAGTTTACGTTCCAAAACTCAAGACAACCGGGTTTATCTCAGGCTTTAGTGGTAAGTGGGTATATTTGCAAGATATAGATGGCAAATACCTCAAGCTACCAGGTAAATCGTATAAGCAGATGAATCCTGATCAGCTAGAGCTTGTTGGAAGAAACAATAACTGGATTTGCAAAATAGCAGGATAGCAATTCATCCACCAGAAATCAATTTGCAGGTGGACTTCTTGCCGAAAATAAGTTAAAAGTGATAAAAGGAGGATTATTAAAAATGAAAAGGAAAACAACGATAATACTCATAAGTTTGCTGCTTTTTACTCTTTTTGCTGCCGGTGCTGTTAGTGCGGAAGCTGTCCGGGTGGCTGTAATTGGTTTCGAATCAGAAGATCCTTTTTTGGCTGATAACAGGGAAAAAGAGGAAGAACTTCTTGAAGAAATAGCCTGGTTATTTAATGATAAGTTGGCCGAGTCTGAAGAGTATATTGTTTTAGACAGGAAACAGATGCTTGATATGTTAGATAGGGTTAACTATACCAGGGGCAAAAGGCCGACGCATTCTATTATTAATCAATTGAGGAATTTTTCAAAAGCAGATCAATTTATATATGGCAAACTGGAGAAAGTGGATGTGCAGAAATTAGAGACGTTCAGGATTGGACCGATACGGTTTGCAGACGTTGCAGTTACTGTTAATCTCAGTGTGGAGATGGTTAATGCCCGTACAGCTCGAGTTACTGATACCTATTATGGCAGCGGGAGCACAGCTGTTTCAGGAGTATATATGGG
This sequence comes from Candidatus Falkowiibacteriota bacterium, assembly GCA_003554785.1. Taxonomy (GTDB): domain Bacteria; phylum Patescibacteriota; class Patescibacteriia; order Patescibacteriales; family UBA12465; genus PWHG01. The sequence continues at coordinate 2,013 of PWHG01000078.1, read as the reverse complement.
TGATACCTGGGAGGAAGGGCTAAAATTTAATCTCTTTTCAGATGAAAATATTTTAAATAGAGCCATAAGAAGAGCAGTTAATAATCTCGTTGAAAATATCATCGACGAGAAAGATGAACTTGTAGAAAGAACTGTTGAGGCTGAAATCGTATCAATAGTTAAAGAAAAACTGGTTGTTAATAAGGGGGAAAGGGATGGTTTGAAGGTCGCGAAGACCGGAGAGATTGTTCGCTATCTAACCAGGGATTCAGGTTTGCAGCTTGTGGTAATTGGCGAGGCAGAAGTTACCGAAGTTGACCGGAACAGTGCCTTTCTGAAAGTTGTTTATCTCAACCAGCAGCCTGAGGTTGGAGATAAAGTTGTTATCACTGTAAAGGAGGTCGAAGATAAGGATCCGATAAAAGTTCTTGAAACCAGAGATTTCACAATAAAGATTACGGAGGCGGTTATAGATGGTGACCGGGTGACGATCAAGGGCATGGCTTATGCTGAGGCTGATAGTGCCGACCTTGAGTTAATCCTCGGCAACAGGGACTTTTATGACCATGAAGGTAAGCGCCGTGATATGTCGGGTAGAAGGGTTTCGATAGGAGGTTGGATCAGTTCATCAAGCAGGATTGCATCAATTAAAGAAAATATCCAAAAGGGTGAACCAGAGGAAATTAGCTGGAGTTTTACTGGTGTTCCGGAAAAAGCGGATAAACTTGCCAGGATTGAATTGTGGTTGAGGACCGCATATGAAGGTGGAATATCTTTTGATCTCAGAGATCTTAAGCTGGAATCCAATTAAACCCGAGGGCCAGGTGCCTCCTTCCTCTTCTGTCTAAGGGGAGGATAAAGGGTACCTGGGCCTGGTTTGTTCTGCTGGGTTTCGGATAGAAATGAACGAGAACTGCTGGATGGTGATAAAAAAAAGGAAGGAGATATATATATGAACCAGAAAATTAAGTTTTTAGGCTTACTGATAATCCTTCTGTTTTTGATTCTTATGGTCACAGCCTGTGGCTCTACCAGGATCGAGCAGATCTTTTATAATCTTGAGCTGGAGGTTGCCGGCGAAGGAGCAATTTTGGATGATGAAGATAAAATAATAACTTTTTCAGAAAAGAGACTGGATATCAGCAGAAATTCTTTGGTGGATATCAGAGCTGTTTCGTCTATAGATTCGGAATTTTTATTCTGGACCGGAGATGTTGATAATATATTTGAGGCTAACCAGACTATCTATATGGATCGGAGTAAAGAGGTTCTCTCTGTTTTTGGTGATCCCGATAATATCTTTATGGCCGGCTACATTATAGAATCATGGGGTAGTCTCAATGTCGTTGGTTACTGGAAGGCACTGGTCGAATCCCCGCACCTGGAGATATATGTTAGGGAAACTGGAAGTAGCGAGAGGGCAGAGCGGTATATCTTTGATAAAGGAGATCAAGAAGGGCGAATCATTTATTACCAGCCTAAAGATGAGGATGAACAGCCTGATCTGGCAAATTCCGAATATATTGCAGCCCTGATACGCATTGAAGAAAGCAATATTATTTATGGAGGAGAAGCAACCAGATATCTATTTGTTTACAGTGACAGGAAGGGTTTTGATGCTCTGATCCTTGAGGATGGTCCCTCCACCTGGCAGATTTACGATTATATTTATGATCTTGATAAGGATGAGTTTGTTGAGGAAATAAACAGATTGATTTATGAGAATAGAGATAAGGAGATTATAATTGGCAATACGGTCAATATTTTTGAGTTTTAAACAGAGGGTTTAAAAGTTGTTGTTCAACAGGGAAGAATCTGCCCTGTCCTTAATGTCCAGGGCAGGGCAGGGACCTCCAGTCAAACCTTGCATGCCTAGCTAAAACCTCGACGCCTATGCCAATGGGCAGGGATACAGATCGGCGGTTTGCCATAGATTTGCGTTAAATAACCCTTGAACAGGGGCGAACACATGTGCTATAGTGGATGTGAAATGTGAGGTGCTGCATAAATTCAGCAGCTCTCCGCTTTGTTCCG
>PWHG01000057.1 GCA_003554785.1 Candidatus Falkowiibacteriota bacterium | reverse complement strand
TCTCCTAATTCTTTTTGATAAAAATCAACTTCAATATCTGTTTTAGAATCTTTCTCTCCTAGTTTATTGTACTGAGCCAGTGTCAAACCTCTTTTAAGAGCCGCATGCCTTCTAAGGGCCCCTATATAATAACGTGGCCAATTTAACTTAGCAGCTAATTTTTTAGCCATTGTGCTTTTTCCTGAGCCTTGCGATCCAGAAATTGAAATTATCATAGATTTATAATTATTTTTCTTTCTTTTAAAATTATACTATAATATTGATATAATTAAAAACAAATTTTTACCGGCACTTATCATGTTTCCGGTTTTACTATTTTTTATGTATTTAGAAAAATTAGAAATTCAAGGTTTTAAATCTTTTGCTAATAAAAACAAGTTGGAATTCTCTGCTCAGTCCAAAGATGGGAAAAAAGGTATTACCTCTATAGTTGGTCCCAATGGATCGGGCAAATCAAATATAGCTGACGCAGTTCGCTGGGTTTTAGGGGAACAGAGTGTTAAAACCTTAAGAGGAAAAAAGGGAGAAGATATTATTTTCTCTGGTTCTAATAAAAAAAGTCGTTTAGGAATAGCGGAGGTTTCACTCTTTTTGAAAAACGAAAAAAAAGACAAAAAAGGAGAAAAAAAAGATACAAATGAAATCTCGCCTTTTGATTATGATGAATTAATTATCACTCGCCGTTTAACTAGAAACGGAGACAGTGAATATTTAATAAATAATAATCGAGTTCGTCTTTTAGATATTCAAATTTTATTAGCCAAAGCTAATATCGGACAAAAAACCTATAGCATTATTGGACAAGGTTTAGTGGAAAACTTCTTAAATACCAGCGCTACAGAAAAAAAAGAATTCTTTGATGAAGCTACTGGAGTTAAGTCATTTCAAATTAAAAGAGATGGAGCTTTAAATAAGCTTGAAAAAAGTTATGATAATTTAAGTCAACTAGAAATGTTATTGACTGAAATTAGTCCTCGCTTAAAAACCTTAACTAGACAAGTAGAAAAAATTAAAAAGAGAGATAAACTAGAAACAGATCTAAAAAATAGTCAACATATATATTATAATCATTTCTATCATAAATATGCCTCAAAGCTAGAAAATCTAAATCAAGAAATCCTAAGCTTAGAAGAAAAAATAAGCAAGAAGGAAAAAGAACTAAAAAAAACCTTGGAAGAAAATAAAAAATTTAGTCAATTAACAATTAGTCCTGAAGAAGAAGCTTTAAAGGAGGAGATAAAAGAAAAACATGAGAAGAAAAATCAGTTAGTAAAAAAACAAGTTCAACTTCAAACAGAAATTTCTTTAAATTTAGAAAATCAAGGAAATTATGATCTATCTTGGTTAAATAACAAAAAAGACGAGTTACTAAACAAAAAAAAGGATATAAAAAACCAAATAGAAGAAGAAAAAACTAATCAATTATTAAAAAAAGAAGAAGAATTAAAAGCGAATTGGCAAAAATTACAATCAGAATCTAGCCAATTAGAAAAAGATAAAGAAAAAAAAGAAAGAACTTGGGAAGAATTAAATCAATTACAAGAAAAATTAATTCGCACCAATACTGTTTTGGAATCAAAAATGGAAAGAAAAAATAATTATGACTTCCAAAAAAACAAAGAAACAGAAAATTCTTTAAAACAATCCATAGAAGAAAATAATACTGATTTATCTAAATATAATCTTGATGATTATATAAAAAAGGTAGAAAAACTAGAAAACGAATTAAATGTTTTTGATAAATCAATTAAAGAAAAGCGAGAAACTTTAAAACACTTAAATCAAGAAATTGAAGAAAAATCAAAACAAGGAATTGGTAAAAAAACTATTAACCAAGAAATAAATCAATTTTTAAACGATTTAAAAGAAATAGAAAAAGAAAAAAATCTAGAAAAAATTAAAGAGCTAATAACTAAAGCCAGACAAAACTTTAAAGAAAAAGTCAAAGAATTGGTAGGTTTTGATGAAGAAAAATTGTTGGCAAAAATAAAAGATACTCAAGAAGATATTATCTCCTTAAGCGAGAAAAGACAAGGAAAAAATGAAGATTTAAACAATACAAAATGGCATTTATCTCAAAAAACTAGAGAAAAAGAACAAAAAGAAACTAAAAAGAAAGAATTAGAAGAACAATTAAAAACAATTAAAAAAGAAGCAGATAATATTTTAAACGATCAAGAATTTAATGAACTAGAAAAGGAAAAATCTCAATTACAAGATAAAATCAGAGAAAAAAAAGACTTTTTAGAAAATTTAAATATAGATAAGTTAAGCCAAAGATTAAACAAGGAAAAAGAAGAATTAAAGGAAAAATTGAATGATTGTCGCTTTAAAATTTCCAGTAAAGAAGAAAAAATAAAATTACTGGAACAGAATTATTTTAATATCAAAAGAGAAATTGAAGATATTGAAGACAAAATAAATCGTAGTCAAAATATTGCCTCCAAAGATGAACTAAAAACACAAAAAGATAAAATTGAGAAAAAAATTGTGACTTTAGAAAAAGATATAAAAACTATTAAAGAATCTCTAGAAGAATATGCTAATAAACGTCAGACTGAAAAAGAACAATTAATTAACAACCAAAAAAGGGCTGATGATCTAAGATCGATTATAGAAAAAAACAACACATTATTACATCAATATCAATTAGAGGCCACACGACAAGAAACTAAATTAGAAGATTTAGAAGAAACTATTAAAAATGAGAATTTGAATTTAATTGATATTAAAAAACCCTTAGAAGTAAAAGACATTAATCCAGAAGAAATTGATTATTCTCAATTACTAAAAAAAATAAGTAATTATAAAAAACAATTAGAACAAATTGGAAGTTTAGATCCAGAAACTGAAAGTGAATACCAAAAAACTAAAGAAAGATATGATTTTTTAGTTCAACAAACCAATGATTTAAATGAAGCTATCAATTCTTTAGAAAAAATTATTTCTCAACTTGATGAACAGATAAAATCACGATTTGAAAAAGAATTTAAAGTTATTGCTGAAAAATTTAATCAATACTTCACTATTTTATTTGGTGGTGGTCAGGCTCAAATCATCAAACAAAAGGAAAAAGAAGAAGGCGAAGATGATGATAAAAACAATAAAAGTAAAAAATGGCGAAAAAGAAGTGCTCTAGGTTTATCCGGAATTGATATACACGCCATACCACCAGGCAAAAAAATTCAATCAATTGCTATGCTTTCTGGTGGAGAAAGGGCATTAACTGCTATTGCTTTAATCTGTGCAATTATTAATGTTAATCCTTCTCCGTTTGTAGTTTTAGATGAAGTTGATGCTGCCTTAGATGAAGCTAATTCAGAAAAACTAGCTAAAATACTAGAAGATTTATCCAGCCAAACTCAATTTATTATTATAACTCACAATCGAGCTACAATGAGAAGAGCAGAAATTTTATACGGAATAACAATGCAAAGTGACGGAATTTCAAGGTTGCTAAGCATAAAGCTAGAAGAAGCTATGAAAATTGAAAACAAAAAATAAAATTTATTTACTTTAATTATTATTTTTTGCTATAATAATAAAACAAATAATAATAATTGATTTTTATATGAACAAAAAAATAGTCCTTCTATTTATTTTTATATTTAGTTTGCTTTTTGTCACTACTGCCTGTAAAACCACGACAAACAGAGAAGCTGAAGAAAAGATGAAGCCAATTACCTTAAACTATTGGCGTGTTTTTGATGGTAAAGATGATTTTCAAGAAATAATTGAAAAATACAACGCCCTACATCCTAATATAACCATTAACTATAGAAAACTTCGTTATGATGAATATGAAACTGAAATTTTACACGCTTTAGCTGAAGATAGGGGGCCAGATATTTTCTCTATTCACAACACTTGGATGAAAAAATATGAAAATAAAATAGCTCCTATGCCTCCAGTAACCAGAATGGCTTATTTAGTTAATGTTGGCACCATTAAAGAAGAAATAGTTCCGCAAATAAGAGAAAATCCGAGTTTAAGCGCAAATGAATTAAGTAACGTCTTTTTAGATGTTGTTTCCAAAGACGTAGTTTTAGATGATGGAAAAATTTATGGTCTTCCACTTTCAGTTGACACTCTAGCAATGTATTACAATCGTGATTTGTTCAATCGGGCTGGTATCACAAATCCACCAGCTTACTGGAATCGTACTTTTCAAGAAAATGTCCGCAATTTAACTAGACAAGATGCTAATCAAAATATTGTTCAAGCAGGTGTAGCTATGGGAGGAGCTGATAATATTGAGAGATCTACTGATATTTTATCAATTTTAATGATGCAAAATGGTGCAGAAATGATGAGAAACAATCAAGTTACCTTCCAAAGAATTCCAGAAGCAATGTCTGGACGTGATTACAATCCCGGACTTGAAGCTCTAAGATTTTATACTGATTTTGCTAGTATAAATAAGGAAGTTTATTCTTGGAATGAGAGTTTACCTGATTCTATAGAAATGTTTAGCCAAGGTAATCTTGCTATTATGTTTGGTTATTCATACCACTTAGATACTATAAAATCTTTATCACCACGTTTAAACTTTTCCGTATCTAAATTACCACAAATTGAAAACAGCCCCTACAGTATTAATTTTGCTAATTATTGGGTAGAAGTAGTTTCCCATAAAAGTGAACATATAAACGAAGCTTGGGACTTTATTAAATTTGCTACCCAAGAAGAACAAGTAACTAGTTATTTAGAAAGTACTAATAGGCCAACAGCTCTTCGCTCATTAGTTGATAGGCAAAGTCAAGAAAATGAAGAAATAAGAGTTTTTATTGATCAATTATTAACTGCAGATAGTTGGTATAGAGGTAGAAATCCAGAGTCTGCAGAAACTGCTATAAAGACCATGGTTAAAGATGCTTTAAATACAGAAGAAGAATTAATTAATATTTTAAATACAGGTGCATCAAGAGTAAATCAAACTATTAGATAAATATGAAAATTATAAAATATAGTGTCAAGCTAATAATATCCTATCTATTTTTATTTATAGCAAATATTAGTAGTGCACAATCATTAATAACACCAGAAAGAAAAAACGGCTCTGCTTATGAAACTGGTGATTATAAGCTTAATGATTTTGTTGAGTTGATAATAAGAGCCTCAGATCTAATTTTACGTTTTGTTGGATCTTTAGCTTTGCTATTTTTTATTTATGGTGGACTTATGTTTTTGCTTTCATCTGGCAACACAGAACAAGTAAACAAAGCTAAGGGAATTATTAAAGCTGCTGTTATTGGCTTAATTATTGTATTCACAAGTTTTTTAATAATTAGTTTTGTATTGAGCGCTTTAAATGTAGATTGGGATGGAAGTTTCATTAATATATAAATATGACACCAGTTTTTACACAAAAGAAAATCAACATTGAAGAAAAGGCCGGTGAAAGATTAAGGCAAGCTAGAAACTCTCTTCATTTAAATTTAAAACAAGCAGCTTATAAAACTGGCATTAAACAAGATTATTTAATTGCCATGGAAAATGAAAACTTTTCTGTCCTACCTTCTGGATTATATGGGAAAAATTTTATAAAAAAATATGCTCAATTTTTACAAATTGATCCCGAAGAAATATTAAATAAAACACCCTTTGCATTAGAAAATCCACAAAATAATCCTTTTTCTAAAAAACAGATAAAACGTAAAAATTTTCTAGTTTTTCCGAAAATAATTCGCAATATTTTATTGGTTTTAATTATTTTAGCTTTTTTTTCTTATTTATCTTTTTACCTTTTAAAAGCCCGGGAAATGCCGGAGTTAGTTATCCATGAACCAAAAGACAATATCACAATTGAAAAACAAAAAATCAATATTTCTGGCAAAACCGATCCTAGTGCAAAATTAACTATAAATGGAAAAACTATATTTTTAGAAAATAACGGAAATTTCTCTACCGGCATTGATTTAAAACAAGGTATTAATGAAATAGTTATTATTTCTCAAAAAAAGTATAGCCAAGAAAATATCATTGAAAAACAAATATTAGTTGAATAATATGAAAAAAAATAATAATCAATTATTTGATATAAACCTTATATTAAATAAATTAAAAATTAGAGAATCATTTAAAGTAGCTGATTTGGGATGCGGTAAATTTGAATATTTTGTAAAACCTTTAGCAGAAAGAGTAGGTGATAATGGTTTGGTTTACGCGGTTGACATTTTGCAAGATACAGTGGAAGATGTAAAAAAGTCAGCCTGGGAACACAATTTAAAACAAGTTAAAGCGATTTGGAGTGACTTAGAGATTTTTAAGGGAACTAAAATTAACTCTTCTTCTCTTGATATAGTCTTAATCGTAAATGTATTAAACCAATCAAATAACAGAAAAGAAATTTTACAAGAAGCAATTAGAATGTTAAAAACAAATGGTCTATTGCTAATAGTTGATTGGCAATTAACCGCTTCTCCTTTAGGGCCAGAGCCCAATAGGCGAGTAAACCCAGAAGCTGTAAAAGAAACAGCTCCTAAATTAGGTCTAAAATTAATTGAAGAGTTTAATCCTGGACCGTACCATTTTGCTTTAATATTTAATAAATTATAATTATGAACAATCTTTTAACCTGGTCTTTTTGGCTTAATTTAAGACCACCAGCTATGCTAGAAATTTTTAATTCCTTGTTTTTAGGAGTTTTAGTTATATTTCTAATTTTATCTGCTTTTGCTTTTTATTTTAAAAGAAAAAGGAAAATTTATCGATCATTTTGGCGTAGGTTTTATGATTTCTCTGCTAGTAATTTAATGATAGGTTTACTATTATTCTTTTTTAGTTGGCAAGAAGTACCTTTTCTTTCAGCTAGGTTTTGGCTTATACTTTGGTTTGCTTTAATAGTTACCTGGCTTTATTTTCTTATTAAACATCTTAGAAAAATCCCAAAAAGAAAAGAAGATGCCGAAAAAAAGAAAAGTTTTGATAAATATATTCCCAAATAAAAAATTACTAAAAACCTGCTAATAATTTAATTAGTAGGTTTTTTATTTCTTAATTTTAATTTAATTAAATTTTTAAAAAAAATTAAACCTAACTTTATAGTCATAACTGAACTCTTTCTTTTAATATAACGATTGTCTTGCCAATTTACCGCTACTTCTTTAAGTTTAAAATTATTAGATAAAGCTAAAATTATCCATTCAGTGTCAAAAAACCATGAATCGTGTTTTAATTGCGGTCTTATAGTTTTATATACATTTGATTTAATTGCCTTAAATCCACATTGAAAGTCAGTTAAATTATGACTAAACAAAATTTTAGTTAGATAATTATATATATTAGATGTATAGCTTCTATAAATACTGCGATTTGTTTTTGAATTTTTAAGCATACGTGAACCTAACACAAAATCAGCTTCATTTTTAACAATTGGCATTATTAAGTCTTTTAAATTTTCTAGTGACACGGCCAAATCAGCATCCATGTAAACCAAAACATCTTTATCTAAAAAGCTATCAAAACAGTATTTTATTGCCCGTCCTTTACCCCCCTCCTTTATTTCTAAAACCTTTAATTCATTCTTATATTTTTCAGACAATTTTTCTGCGATACTTCTTGACTTATCAGTTGATCCATTAATCATTAAGGCTATTTGGTAAGTAAAAGGCCAGTTTTTTTTATTTAAAAAACTCATTAATATCTCTACATTTTTTCTCAATATCTTTTCTTCATCTTTTATTGGCAAACATATTAATACTTGCATATAATTAATTAATTTTTTTAAATATTATAGCTGTTTTATCTTCATAAATATTTTTAAAACTAGTTGATTGATTTAAATAGTCAATTAAGTTGTTTCTATAGATAATATTTTCATCATTAAAGCCAAACAAAAAATTTTCCCAAGCTTTAAATTCAATTTCTCTAAAGTGTGATTTGAGCAAAAATAATTCGATTTCATGCTTATCAATCATTTTTTCTATTTGCTTTTCATCTTCACTTTTAAATTTATTGTATTCCTCTAATATACTTATATCATTATAAGGGTAATGTGGCATTCGACCGTCGATAAATAATAGTTTTTCTGGATACATCCAAATCATATAACCTCCCCAGCCATAATGATTATATAGATTCAGGTCTTTTAAATCATCGCTTGATTTCATAAATGAAACCGCCTCGCAAGGGTAATTATAACAAAAATTATTAAAAGGATCTTGGTGCCAATTTATAGTTTTAAAATAATTAAAAGATAAAAGAATAGTGATTATAATAACAATAAAGGAATTTATAATAAATAAAAACTTCGGGGGTTTCAACTTTTTGAATTCTTGTCCATAAAAAAGAAGAATTTGAGTAAAAAAACCTAAATTAACAATAACAAACAAAGGAAAGTGTCTTCGGGACTTAAAAGCTAAAATTAAAAAGAAAAAATATATAAATAAAGACCAAATATTCAATTTACCTCTTTTTTTTACTGGTTCAAAAAATATAAATATTAAAACCATTGCCAAGCTAATTGTTAGATATAATAATTGATTATATTTAAATGGATAAGAAAATTGCGATAACCACTCAGCAATATTGCTTAAATAGTAAGTATTACTATACTCAAAAAGAGATAAATACAGATCAAAGCCATAGGGGTTTAGGAGAGTAAAAATTATTGTAATCACTAAAAATAAAGAAAATATTTTTCTTTCCTTTGTTTCTAATTGTCTGCCTGCTTGCAATTTTAATTTATTAAATAATTTATAAAAATACTTATTAAAAAATATAACTTTTATAAAAAACCAAGCAAATAAAAGCCCTAAACCTAAAATAAAACTACCATGTAAATTAGCCCAAACAAAAAATAATATGGGTAAAATAAATAAATACTTCCAATTTACTTTTTTTTCATAATTATAAATTATTAAAAGCAAAATAGAAGTAAAAAGTAAAGCAAATTCCTGAGGTCGCAAACCTAAATGAGGAGTTGAAATATATATACCAAAAATTAAGGGTAAAGCTGCAGCAAAAAAAACTGCTGGTCTATATTTATATTCTTTTAGAGTTGGAATTATGGCTATAAAAAAAGCTAAGAGAGCTATAACAACAAAAAATAAATGTAGTGATAAATAAGAAAAATCATATATTGAATACATTAAAACTTCCATTAACCATTCATGATCAATCCAGGATTCATTAAGTAATGTAAAATTATAGTGATTAAGTCTTGGTGCATCACCTTTTTCTAAAATATCTTCACCTACCTTAAAATGCCAACCTAAATCTGGGTCTAAATATGAATAAGAGTTATTTAATAATAATGAAAATAAATAAAAAACAACACTTAAAATTAAAATAAATAATAATATTTTTTTAAAATTCATAAATTTAATATAAGTTAATATTATTATAACATACTTATTATTTTATTTTTTAATTTTTATTGTTATATTTTAAATAATATGTTAAAATTTTAATATAAAAAAATTAATACTAGAAAGGTGGTGAATTATGATTAAAAAATTAATAAAAGGAATGTTAGTCATGTCTCTATTTGCTTTACTATTAGCACCAGCCATTTCTAATGCTCAAAGTGATGATCCTTATGGCATTAATGATCCAGCAATGGGTAACTTAGAATTAGATGGAAATGTAGAACCAAGGAGTGCAGCTGTTGGTATTATAAACCTAGTGCTATCCTTTTTAGGTTTAGTAGCAGTTGTGATTGTCTTAATTGGTGGCTTTAAATGGATGACCGCCGGTGGAAATGAAGAAAAAGTTGGAGCAGCTAAAAAATTATTAATAGGAGGTTTAATTGGTTTAGTGATTGTTCTACTAGCTTGGGGTATTAGTACTTGGGTTTTAACAACAATCCCTGACCTTGCTCAATAAATCAATGGTTCTCAAATAATTTAGTTGGGAACCACTGTCTGGGGCATCAAAATTGGCGCCTCAGGCAGTGTTATATGTAAATTATGTTAAATAATAAAATATCTAAATTAATTTTAATAATTTCTTTTTTAGTTTTTTTAATTACCCCTACCTTAGTACTAGCAGATAGACTTGGTACTGATATGATTGAAGAAGGAAATATTCATCTTAGCAACGAAGACCCGAGGGTAGTTACTGTTAAAATAATAAATTTGGTTTTAACTTTTTTAGGTATTATTTCTGTTGTTGTTGTTTTAGTTGGTGGCTTTAAATGGATGACTTCAGGTGGTAATCAAGAGCAAGTTGGTCAAGCAAAAAAGATTTTAATAGCCGGTTTGATTGGTTTAATTATTATTTTACTTTCATGGGGAATCAGCACATTTGTTATAACTCAAGTTGCAGATATAACGACTTGGCCTTAGTTTTATATTTATGAATTTCAAATTTTTAAAATTAATATTTCCTATTTTTATCTTCTCTTTATTTTTATTTAATGGAAATATGGCTTTAAGTGAAAATCCTGCTGATTCTGGTTATGGTTTAAATACAACCGCTGGACACATTGATCCTTTTGAAGATCAAGTTGATGAACAAGAAGATAATTTTTTACAAACCAGAACTGGCCAAATTGTTGGCTTTATCTTATCTTTTGTAGGTGTGTTATTTTTAATATTAATGATCTATGCTGGCTTAACTTGGATGACAGCCGGAGGTAATCAAGAACAAGTTAAAAAAGCTAGAAGTTTAATGATTAATGCAACTTTAGGTTTAATTGTTGTTTTAGGGGCTTATGTTATAACCTCTTTTATTGGCGAGCAACTGATTAATTAAAATAATTTATGCGATATCTTATTGTCTCCCTTTTTATAATTATTTTTTCATTTACTACTTCTGTTTTTGCTTATGATTTTATAGATGATAGCGGTTTAAGTGACACCGCTGGACCTGCTGGTTACGATTTAGAATCTCAGGAAAATACAATAGAAGAAACTTTATCTAGAAATATTACCTTAGTTCTTAGTTTAGTTGGAGTTATTTTTATGATTCTTATCATATATGGTGGTATAAATTGGATGTTAGCTCAGGGAAATGATGAGAAAGTAAATAAAGCTAAAAAAATAATTATTGATTCTTTAATTGGCTTAATTATTGTAGTTGCAGCTTATGCTATTACTTATTTAATTCTTGAATTTATCCTTGATATAACCTGGCAAGATCCCGTCAGTCAAATCGAATAACTTTATGTTTAAAAATAATAAAAAAATAATTTTAACACTACTTTCTTGTCTTTTTTTATTTTTTCCCATCCTTGCTTTTTCTCAAGACAATGAAGATCAAGATGATCTAAATCAAACAAATGAAACAAGAAGTTTACAAGATTCTTTTGGGGAAGGCTCAACCGTTGAAGAAATAGCTGAGGAAAGTGGCTTTAAAACTGATCCTGTCGAAGAAGATGATCTTTTATCTGGTATTGTTAGTACTTTAATAAACGCGCTACTTTCAATACTAGGAGTTGTTTTTGTAATTTTAACTATTATCTCCGGTATTCGCTGGATGACCGCTGCTGGTAATGAAGAACAAGTTACTAAAGCCAAGTCAGCTTTAAAACAAAGTATTATTGGAATTTTTATTGTCGCTGTCTCTTGGGGTTTTTGGGCTTTAATTTTACAAATAATTAATCAATTTTAACATACTATGAAAAACATAATCACTCTCAACTTTTTTGCCTTATTGATTATTATTATTTTTTTAACCCTCCCGTTTTTTGTTTTTGGACAGCAAGAAGTAACAGATAATCAAGGACCTATGTCTTTTCTAGAAAATATTGCTTCTGGTGATGATGGTCCATATAGTGCTGATACTGACACTAACACAGTTATGGATACTGTTGCTTTATTAATTAATGGCGTTTTAGGTCTTTTATCAGTTATCTTTCTTGCTTTATCTATTTATTCCGGTATTCGCTGGATGACTGCTCAAGGAAACGAAGAAGAAGTTGCTAAAGCAAAATCCATTTTAACCCAAGCAATTATAGGCCTTATCATAGTAGTTAGCTCTTGGGGTATATGGGGTATAATTGTTAATCTTTGGTTAAGTAATATTTAAATATATGAAAATTTTAGCTAAATTATTTTATTTTATAAACATATTGTTTTTTCCAACAATATTTCTTAAGGCAGAAAGTAATGGTAGTTTAGGGGAAATAATGGATAGCCATGTCGGAAACGTTAGAGAGGGAGCCGGGGTTAGCAATGTGCCAATTGGAGTAACTATTGGCTTTATAATTCAATTAGTTTTATCATTCCTGGCAACTATTTTCCTTATTTTAGTTATTATAGCTGGCTTTAAATGGATGACTGCTGGAGGAAACCAAGAAACAGTTACTAAAGCCTCAAAGTCTCTAAAAGATGCTGTTATTGGGTTAATTATAGTCTTAGCTGCCTATGCGATTACCTGGTTTGTATTCAACCAACTTGAGATGTTTGCTGGATTTGGCATGGGTAGTGGAGGAGGAGCAAGTGGAGGACCATAATTTAAAATATATAAAGATTTTAAAAAAAGCGCTAAATATTTTTAGCGCTTTTGTTTTTTTGCTCGTCTAGTATCGATGCTTAATTAACAGAAAGTCATACTCTCTGTCATTAGCTAATACTTTTCCGGTTGGAGTAACATTATGACTGACATAATTTGATCGGCCAAAGTTACCCTCAAAATATGATATGTACTCACCTGGAAAAGGTAATTTTATTACCTCTTCAGACTTAGGCTCTAGTCTAAGAAGTATTTTGTAACCATTACTATGCTTTATTACTGCGGTTACTGATTGATGGTATTCATTAATAATTATCCCTTCAAAATTACTTTGAGAAGAATCATTAATTTTATTACCATCGCTAGACACCCATTTCATGAGCATATACGCATTGGCGGCCTCTTGACCGTTGCGTATATCTCCCTGGAAATAGTCAAGCTCGTCTTGACTGTTCATACGAACAATCATTTTATCCTCAGCAAGTTGAAGGTCAAACAAGAGATCTTCAACTTCAGAAATCCTTTCGTCAAGCACCTTAGCCTCACTCGGGTAATTGCTTGATTCATAAAGGCTTTGAAGTCTTTCTTCTTTTTGTGAAATTTTAGACTCTAAGTCCTCAATTTCACTCAAAAGGCGATCTCCCTCAAATTTTTGCGGGTTGTTTTGGAGATCTTTTAATTGATGCTCCAGCCTTTTTTTTGCATTTTCCAGCCGTTTTATTTCAGAGAGATTTTCGTCTTTGCTTGAGTTAATCAAGTTGCCTCTTTCTCTTTTTAACCTCCTGAGTTCTATTTGATACTCAGTTTTCTTTTCCTCTGTCAGAGACATCTGGTCATCAATAACAGAGGTATTTTTATCACCGGAGTGAAACTGGACGCCTCGCCTGTAACTTTGGCAAGATGAGGTGGTAATAAACACAATTGCAATGATTAAAAAAATTACTGACTTTTTCATGATATGTCCTCCTTTTTGGTTAATATTTTTTTTAATTTTAAATGTACGATTTTGACATCATATTATAGTATCATCTTTTTTTATTTATGTCAATAATGTTTTCCACAGATTATTGTTGACATATTTAAAACTTAATGCTATAAATTGAGGTTATAAATCCCCCGCTTGTTAATATAGCGGGATTTTTTATTTAAAATATGAAAATAGAAAAAATGTTAGAAGAAGTAATTCCTTTTGGAAGGAAACCTCAATCGATTATATTTTTAGTAATTGCTTGTGTTTTTCAATTTTTATTATTTTTTTCACCTCAATTAGCTAATGAAGCTGTTGCCAGTGAAGTAAATAATATTAAATTAGCTGGTATATCTAAAAGCAAACAGGTTGATATATCTGTTTTAAACTATATAAACAGCCATCATCTTGAAAATACTCATTATGCTATAGCTAAAGAAGAGGTTGTTGAAGAGAAAGAGGTAATTGTTGATGAAAAAATTGAGGAAGAAATTATTATTAGCTCTAGTGTTCATACGCTTACTGCTTATAATTCACTACCTGAGCAAACCAATGATCAGCCCTGTATTACTGCTAATGGCTTTAATGTTTGCAATCATGGAGTTGAAGACACAATTGCAGCCAACTTTTTGAAATTTGGCACTAAAGTAAAGATACCTGAGCTTTTTGGTGATAGAATTTTTATTGTTCGTGACCGCATGAATAAAAGATATCCTAGTAGAGTTGATATTTGGATGTTAGAAAAACAAGATGCAATTGAGTTTGGTGTAAGGCGAGCAAGAATTGAAATCGTACAACACATAAACTAATATATTTAGTTTTAAAAATAAAAAATCCTGATATTTCTCAGGATTTTTTGTTATCTTAAATTATATTTAGAAAAATAGAGACAGAAAACTTTTACTTTTATTTTTCTTTTCTTGTTTATCAACCGTCAATATTGTTTTTAAAACTGAATCAGGTATTAGGGAAATACTGTCAATATTGTTTTTAACTAAAAATTCTGCAAAGTCTGGAAAGTCGCTTGGCGCTTGTCCGCATATTCCTACTTTCTTCTTCTTTTTCTTAGCTTTTTTGATTAATTGACTTATCAACTCTTTAACCGCTTGATTTTTTTCATTAGATTTACCGACTATACTTAAATTTGGTCCCGTATCTCTATCTATTCCTAAAGTTAATTGGGTTAAATCATTTGACCCAATTGAGAACCCATCAAATATTTGAGCAAATTCTTCTGCCAGTATTATATTTACCGGTAATTCAGCCATAACATAAATTTCTAAACCGTTTTTCTTTCTTTTTAAGCCTTCTTCATTCATAATTTTCAAGACCATTTTTCCCTCCTCGACAGTTCGACAAAAAGGTACCATTATTTTTACATTTTTTAATCCCATTTCATCTCTAACTTTTTTAAGCGCTTTACACTCTAACCTAAAAGCTTTTATAAATTCTTGCGAATAATACCGACTTGCACCTCGCCATCCAATCATTGGATTAGCTTCTTCTGGTTCAAAAGCAGTTCCTCCTATTAAATTAGCATATTCATTAGTTTTAAAGTCTGACAACCTGACTATTGCTTCTTTAGGATATACCGATGATGCAATCATCGCGATTCCATAAGCTAAACGATCAACAAAATATTGTGATTTATCGCTATAACCAGCAGTTAATTTAGTTATTTTATTTTTAGCTACTTTATTTTTTAATCTTTTATAATTAATTAAAGCTAATGGATGAATTTTAATGTAGTTGTTAATTATAAATTCTAAACGAGCTAGACCTATACCATCATTAGGTAATTTTGCATTAGCAAAAGCAATATCTGGATCACCCACATTCATCATTATCTTTGTTTTTGGTTTAGGTAATTTTTTAATATTATCTTTTTTAACTTTAAAATCTAATTCACCTTTATATACATATCCTTCTTCTCCTTGAGCACAACTAACTGTTACTTTTTGTTTACCTTTTAAAATTCTGGTGGCATTATTTGTTCCTACGATACATGGAATACCTAATTCCCGAGAAACAATAGCAGCATGACAAGTTCTACCTCCTTTATCAGTTACAATCGCAGAAGCAATTTTCATAATTGGTTCCCAATCAGGATCAGTCATGTCGGTTACTAAAACTTGTCCGGCTTTAAAATCATGAATATCTTTTACACTCATTATTCGATTAACTTCGCCTTTTCCAATTCTACTGCCAACACTTTGACCAGAAACTAAAACTTTACTTTTTTTAGGTAAATGATATCTTTCTAAATAATTAGTATCTGCCTGACTTTGGACTGTTTCTGGTCTAGCTTGAGTTATATATAATTTATTATTTCTACCATCTAGGGCCCATTCTATGTCCATAGGACGTTTGTAGTGCTTCTCTATAATTACCCCCCACTTAGCTAAAGTTTTTACTTGTTCATCACTAATTGAAGCTTTAATTTTGTCTTTATGAGTAACTGGTATGTTTTTAACGCTTTTTTTACCTTTATTATAAATCATCTTTTCACTTTTTAAACCAATATTTTTGGAGATAATAGACATTGTGGGTTTAAAAACATAAAAATCATCTGGATTTACTCTACCTTGAACAATATTTTCTCCTAGACCATAAATTGAATTAATCATCACAACTTTATCAAAACCTGACTCAGTATCAATCGTAAACATTACTCCTGATGAGCCTAAATCAGCTCTCACCATTTTTTGTATTCCCACAGAAAGAGAGACAGCAAAATGATCAAAACCTCTGTGAGTACGATAGGAGATCGCTCTATTGGTATATAGAGAAGCAATACATTTTTTTACTGCTAATAATAGCTCCTTTTCTCCTTTAATATTTAAAAAGGTTTCTTGTTGTCCAGCAAAAGAGGCGTCTGGCAAGTCTTCTGCGGTAGCACTTGATCTAACTGCGACATCAACATTTTTAACCTTATTTTCCTTAGATAGTTTACTATAAGCTTTAATAATTTCTTCCTCAAAGTCTTTAGGTAAATCAGCCTTTAATATAAGATCTCTTACTTTTTTACCTTTAGACATTAAATTTTTTACATCTTTTATATTTAAATCTGATAATATTTTTTTAATTTTATCTTTAAGACCGGCTTCTTCTAGGAAATAATTAAAGGCTTCTGAGGTTGTGGCAAAACCATTTGGAACTAAAACTCCTTCCTTGGTTAATTTTTGATACATCTCCCCCAAAGAGGCGTTTTTACCTCCTACTAAAGCTACATTATTATTATTTAACTGATTAAAAAATTTAATAAAATTTCTTTTTTTATTTTTTTTCATACTTTTTTATTACATTATATTTATTTTTATATATTATAACATAATTTTAGACTTTACTAAAATTTAATTTTACGCTATAACTAATAATGTAAATGCGAACGTGGCGGAATTGGTAGACGCGCTTGGCTTAGGACCAAGTGGGGTAAAACCCGTGAGAGTTCGAGTCTCTCCGTTCGCACAAATTTATGTTTCACATTCTTCATAATTGGCAACCATCAAATATACTTCTGGAAATTGGACCAATTACTCTATATTGGTATGGACTAGTAATTGCAATTGCAATTACTCTTGCTTATTTTTTAATCTTAAAACTATCAAAATATTTTCAACTTAAAAAAGATGATTTAAATGATCTAGCTTTTTGGTTAATTATTTGGGCAATTGTTGGTGCTAGAGTATATGAAGTCTTTTTAGAGTGGAATTACTATTTTACCAATCCATTAGCTATCTTTAAAATATGGGAGGGTGGTTTAGCAATTCATGGAGCTATAGTTTTTGGTTTAATTTATTTATATTTTTTTGCAAAAAGAAGAAATCTTAATTTTTGGCGACTAAGTGCAGTTATTGCACCTGGCCTTGCTCTTGGTCAAGCTATTGGTCGTTTTGGTAATTGGTTTAATCAAGAATTATATGGCTTACCTACAAACTTACCATGGGCAATACCCATAAGTATTGAAAATCGAGTAGCTGGATTTATTCAATATGAATATTTTCACCCAACTTTTTTATATGAAAGTATAGGCAGTTTAATTACATTTATAATATTATTAATATTAATTTTTAAATTAAAGAATAAGATTAATCTTAATAATCTTGGTAAAATTATTTTTTCTATATATTTATTTTTATATTCAGTAGTAAGGTTTAGTCTTGAATTTATTCGTCTTGATCCAACGCCTGAAATTTTTATATTACGCTGGCCACAAATATTTTCTATAATAACTGCTGTTTTTGCATTAATAATTTTATTTACAGCAATTTTTAAAAAACAATTGACTAGAAAAAATAACTAATATATAATGTTTTTATCTGCGGGTATCGTATAATGGTTTATTATGTCAGCCTTCCAAGCTGAAGATGGCGGTTCGATTCCGCTTACCCGCTCATCATAAAAAAACAGTCTAAATTTAGACTGTTTTTTTATTTATTAAAATCTCCAAATTCATAATCAACAATTTTTTTTCTAATTGGTCCATAAAAGGTCATATACAGTGACATTTTAAATATTTTTAAAAGTGATTTAATATGGCCTTCTTTTTCCCAACGTCTGGGGGAGAAATAAAAAAAAGTGGACTTTAACATTCTAAATTTTGCAATTTTTTTAATTTGCCTAGCATATTCGTGATCTTCCCCTACATAAATTGTTTCATCAAAACCATTGATTTTTTTATGTTTTTCTTTTTTTACCATAATCGCTGCTCCAACTGACAGAGGTTTAAAATACTGAAAAACAAAGCAAAAGGAATTATATAAAAAATTATATATTTTATAAATAAACTTTTTTGAATTAAAACGTAAATAAAAGCTGGCAACTCCTAAATCTCGTTTTATAAACTCATTGTAAGCATTTTTTAAAAAATTTCTTGGAATTCGACTATCTGCATCTAAAAATAATAAATTTAGGTATTTTGCTTCTTCTACTCCTTTATTTCTTTGATGGGCAGGGCTATTAATATCACTAACAACTAATCTACAATTATTTTGTCTAGCTATAAATTGAGTTTTATCCTTAGAATTACCATCTGACACAATCACTTCATAATTTAGGAAATCTTGATTTTTGAGATCATTTAATATATTTGATAATTTTTTTTCTTCATTTAAAGTAGGAATTATAACAGAAATCATAAATTTATTTAATATTAGCCAAAATTAGCTTTCATTTTCTTGTATAAACTGATAAGCAGCCAATGCAGCTTCAGTCCCTTGACCACTAGCGATTGGAATTTGTTTAAAATTACCACTAACTACATCGCCAGCGGCAAACAAACCAGATGTTTTTGTCATTTTGTCTTTATTTACGATTATTTGCCCAAAATCATCAGTTTCTATTAAATGATCAACTATTTTTGTGTTAGCTTTTCGCCCAATTTCAATAAATATTCCATCAAGACTTAATTCTCCCTCTTTATTAGTATTTTTGTCCGTATATATTAGCTTTTCTACTTTATTATTACCATTTACTTCCTTAGGGATTGCGTTGTTTATTATTTCAATATTTTCAATCTTTTTTACTTTATTAACAAGTGCTTCAAAGGCTTTATAATTTTCTGAACGATTAATAATATAAACTTGTTCAGCAATTTTAGACATAACTTCAGCTGCATCAAAAGCGGAGTTTCCTCCGCCAACAACCGCCACCCTTTTATTCCTATAAAAAGGTCCATCACAATTAGCACAATAAGAGATTCCTTTACCATTAAAGTCATTTTCACCGGATATTTTAAGCTGTTTTGGAATTAAGCCTAGTGACAATATAATTGTTTTGGCTTTATATTCATTATCATTTGTTACTACTGTAAAAGAATTATTAGAATTTTTGATTACTTTTTCAACTTCTTTTTCTGCTAATTGAGCTCCAAAAGCTAAAGCATGCTCTTTTAAGCGCATTATAAGATCAAAATTGCTTATATTTTTAAAACCTGGATAATTTTCAATTTCATTTGCCCATATAATTTGTCCACCAATTTCTCGACTAACTATTAATGTTGATAATTCTCGTCTAGTTGCATAGATTGAGGCTGAGAGACCAGCCGGTCCTGCACCAATGATTATTAAATCGTACATATTTTTATTTTAATATATAAGTCCACGTTTATTTAGACTTAAGTTTATAATAGCTAATGTTCCTTGAGGAACATATCTAAATTATTTTCAATTTTAAAGTTAATATAAATTTTTTATTAAGTGATATATTATATTAATAAATGTTCTTTAAGGAACATAATTTAAAAAACTTGTGGACCATAAGGGACTCGAACCCTTGACCTCTTCCATGCCATGGAAGCACTCTAGCCAACTGAGCTAATGGCCCTCAATAAATGTTCCTTGAGGAACATATTGTGCATATTACTGTTATAATATTGACAAATATCTTTTTTTGTGTCCCCACCAGGAATCGAACCTAGATCTAGAACTTAGGAGGTTCTTGTTTTATCCATTAAACTATGGGGACCTGATGGGTTTAATATAATTACTATATATTATTTAAATATTTTTTTCAATAGTCTTTACAAAATCCTTTATTTAAAATATAATAATATTAGTATAAAATTATTAATAATAATTAACATCTACTTAAATAGATGATTATTAAATTTATGTTTAATAAAGAAAAAAAATTAGAAAATTTTAAGGATGCAGAAACAATTATTGGCGCCTCAATAAAGGTAAAAGGGAATTTTAATGGTCAAGGAAACGTAATAATTGAGGGAAAATTAGATGGATCTCTTAAAACTGCCGCTAATTTATTGATCGGTGAAAAAGCAAAGGTAACTGCCAACGTCGAAGCTAAGGAAGCTATTATTAATGGTGAAATTCAGGGGAATTTAAAAGTTAAAAATTACCTATCAATTGGAAAAAAAGCTAAAATTGTTGGCGATGTAGAGTGTGGAGAAATTTCAATCTCTAGGGGCGCTCTAGTTAAAGGTCAAATGACTATTAATTCCGAAAACCCCAAAGAAAAAGAAAAGAAAAACCCGGAAACACCTGAACAAAATAGTAGTAATAAATAAATTAAGTTATGAATCTTTTTGTTTATGACGACTTTTTAAATAAAAGCCGTTACAATCGAGTTCTTAATAAAATTGAAATTAGACTTACAGACTTAGGACTTAATGGAAAAATAATTCGCTTAGGTTCAATAAAAAATATCAATTCTTTAGTCCACCAAGAGGTAAGAAACGGAGCTAAAAATATTATTGCGGTTGGTAACAATGAAACTGCTAATAAAGTGGTAAGCGCCCTAGTAGATGACAGTTTAAGTGATTTATTTTTAAAAAATATTCTTTTTTCTTTAATACCCATCGGTGATAATCAATCTATTGCTAGATCTTTAGGTATTGAAAAAGAAGAAGAGGCTTGTAACACTATTTTAGCTAGAAGAATTGAAAAAATTAATATTGGACTAGCTGGAAAATCTTTTTTTATTAATAAAGCAGAAATTATCAAACCACAAATAGGCCTTGATATTAATGATTTTAAGATAGAAATAAAAGAAAAAAATCATTTAAACATCTACAACCTTAATGACAACCCGCAATTATTAAATAAAGATTTTAATTTTAATAAGGAAAAAGTAAAAATTTTAATCAATGGTAAAAATAATGATTTAAGTTATTTTCAATGTGACCAAGTAAAAGTAAATGGAGATGCTCAACTAACACTTGATAATGCTAAATCTATTAATTTACCTACTAATATTAGTTTAGTTAAAAATAAATTAAATGTTATTGTAGGAAAGAACCGGCTTTTTTAAATTATAATTTTGAATAAATAAAAAAATCCACTAATTACGTGGATTTTTTATTTAATATTAGATAAATTTATGCTTTTTTTATTTCTTCACTTTGATTAGTTTGTTTAAATATATAGAGCTGTTGTAGTCCTGTTAATAAAGTTACTACTAACCAATAAAGAGTTAAACCGCCGGGTAGTTGTGAACCAATTATAATAGTAATAACAGGCATGAAATAAAGCATTTGTTTGCTCATCATCTCTGCCATACCTTCCGATTTATTTTCTTTATCATCAGAATTTGTAACTACTTTTGTTTTCTTTTTTCGTTTCAACATCATTTTAGCTTGCCAAAATTGAGCACCGGCTGCTAATGCTGCCATTACAATACTTGGTGTTTCTAAATTAAAAAAACCAAAAGCTAAATAATCTATACTTTCAGGTTGAAAATCACTTAAAAATGGATAAACTAAATCTAAGTTTTCATCTACTCCACTACGAAATACTCTAAATACAGCGATTAAGAAGGGAAGTTGAATTAAAAGGGGTAAACATGAAGAGAATGGATTTACTTTCTTATCTTTATATAACTGCATTAAAGCTTTCCCTTGCTCTTCTTTATTGTCTTTATATTTTTTCTTTATTTCTTCAATTTCTGGCTGAATCTCTTGCATTGACTTTTGAATTTTTATTGATTTTTTAGATAAAGGGAAAAGGACAGCTTTAATAATTATAGTTAAAAGAATTATAGCTATACCTAAATCTTGAAAAGATATTGTACTATAAAGAAAAACTAATAAATTTAAAATTGGTTGAAAAAATAAGACGTGAAATATTTGCAGAATAAATTGTATCATATAGATTTGATTAAGGCACAGGATCGTGGCCACCTTTATTAAATGGATTACATTTTATAATTCTTTTAACAGTTAAAAAACCACCTTTAAAAATACCGTATTTTTCTACTGCTTTAATACCGTACTCAGAGCAAGTTGGCGCAAAACGGCATAAGCCATGGGGGTAAAATAATTTAAGTGGTCCATGGTCAAAAGATAATGTTTTTTGATATATTTTTATAATAAAAATTACTAGATAACGCGGATAATATCGAAATGGATTTTTCATTTTAATTTATAATTTTTAATTTAGTAAAAATTTTAATTATTTCTTTTTTTACTTCTAAATAATCATCTTCTTTTATATCTGATAAAACTATAATAACACAATTAAATCCTTTTTTACAACTTTTATCTATTTCTCTTATTTTCTCTTTTATTTTTCTCTTAATATAATTTCTTCTAACAGCACTTTTATTTATTTTATTGCTTACTACAACGGCATACTTATTTAGTTCTTCATTATTTTCTTTTATTTTCACTCCAATAAACCGCCCATAATTACTATGGCCGGTTTTAAATAATTTAGAAAAATCGCTATTTAGTTTTAGTCGATTTTTTTGGGGCAACATTTGCCAAATGATTATTTAGTTAACTTCTTTCTTTGTCTTTGTCGCCTTTTTTTTATAATCGCCCTACCCACTTGAGTACTCATTCTTTTTCTAAATCCATGCTTTTTTTGGGCTTTTCTATTATTAGGCTGATAAGTTCTTTTCGGCATATATATCTATTACTATTTAAACTAAAATAAGATTATCACGATTATTTTTATTGGTCAATCTTTTATAAAACCATTATTTCAAAACTTATCCCCTTTTTATTAACATCTTTTGAACATATACCACCCTTGTTTATTCTATATTTATTCTCTATAATATAAAAAGAAAATAAATTACTTTTATATGAATAATGATCAAATTTGGGAAGCAGTTTTAGGAGAAATTGAAGTTAACCTATCAAGGATAAATTTCAATACATGGTTTAAAGACACTTTTCTTGATTCAATTAATGATGATAAAGTTGTTATTGGTGTTCCAAGCGCTTTTGTAAAAAAATGGTTAGAAGAAAAATATCATAAAAATATATTAAGTTCTCTTGAAAGAATAACAGAAAAAAAAATAAATGAAGTAATTTATAAAGTAGAATTAAAAAAAGTTAATAATTCAAATGAAAAAATATTAGGTATTGAAAAAGAATCAGTACCAGAAAATAAAAAAATAAATATTAATATTAATAAAAATAACACTAATGGAAAATTCGGTTTAAATCCAAAATATTTATTTGAAACTTTTATAGTCGGTAAAGGGAATGAATTAGCTTATGCAGCCTGTCAAGCGGTAGTTAAAGACCTAGGAAAGTCTTATAACCCGCTTTTTATTTATGGTGGTGTTGGTTTAGGAAAAACACATCTACTTCAGGCAATTGGTAATGAAATAATAAAACAAACTAATAAAGTTTTATATACTACTAGTGAAAAATTTACTAATAATTATATTCAAGCAGTTCACACCGGTAAAGCTAAAGAATTTAAAAATGTTTATCGTAAAGTTGATTTATTATTAATTGATGATGTACAGTTTATGGGTGGAAAAGATGGAACCCAGGAAGAATTTTTCCATACTTTTAATGAACTACAACAAAGTGATAAACAAATTGTTCTAACATCTGATAGACCACCAAAATCAATTCCTGCTATTGAAAAACGTCTAATTTCCAGATTTGAATCAGGAATGGTTGCTGACGTGGGAAAACCTGATATTGAAACCAAAATAGCTATTATTGAAACTAAATTGAAAGAAAAAAATTATTCTTTAAATGAAGAAATAGTTAATTATATAGCTAACAATATTAAAAATAATATAAGAGAATTAGAAGGTGCTTTAAATAAAATTATTGTATGGCATCAAATGCGTGAAACTTCACCAGATCTTAAAAGCGTAAAACAAGTTTTAGGAGATTATGTTTCAAATATTCAAACCAAATCTCTCTCCCCTAAAGAAATTATAGAAGCAGTAGCAAAATTTTATGAACTCAATTATAAAGAATTAACTGGTGTTGGAAGAAAAAAAGAATTAGTTTGGCCAAGACAAATTGCTATATTTTTAATAAGAGAAGAATTACAATCATCATACCCAGGTATTGGAGAGGCAATGGGAGGTAGAGATCATACAACCGCTATGCATGCTTATAATAAGATTAACAAAGAGATAAAAGAAAATAATAATGAAAGAGTGAAACAAGAAGTTGAATCTATTAAACAATTAATTAATAATTAGTTATTGATAACTTGTTAATTGAGAGTTAATAATTTGTTCATTAAATGTTAATAAAATAAAATTAATTATTTATCCACATATTTATAGATTATTTATTAACATGACAATTAACAGTTAATAATAAAAAATAAGCCCTAATTAATTAACTAAAATTTAGTTATCAACATTTCCCCAGGTCTTATTGTTATTATTGTTTTATATATATTAAATAAAAAAACATATGAAATTTATAAGCTTACAAGACAACTTAAAAAAAGGATTAAATATTGTAGGAAATGTAAGTGTAAAAAATATTAATTTACCTATTCTTAATAATATATTAATTAGAACTCATAAAAGTAATGAGGTAGAATTAATTAGTACAAATTTAGAAATTGGAATAATTCATAAATTTAGGAGTAAAGTTGAAAAGGAAGGTGAATATACAGTTGAGTCAAAAATAATAAATGATTATATTAATTTATTACCAGGGGAAAAAGTTTCTATAGAAAAAAAAGATGAAAATTTATCAATTAAATGTGATAATTATAAAACTAAAATTAAAGGTGAAACAACAAAAGACTTTCCTTTAATACCCTTAATAAAAGAAGATAAATATTGTTTATTAGATATATCTACTTTTAAAGATATTTTAACTAAAGTATCATTTTCTGCTGCCGTTGGTGATAATCGTCCTGAACTGTCAGGTGTATTGTTTGATTTTAATGATAATAACTTAACTTTAGCGGCTACAGATAGTTACCGTTTAGCAGAAAAAACAATAGAAGTTAAAAAAAATAATTTAAAAGATAAAAAAGTAATTGTTCCTATTAAAACAATTCAAGAACTTTTAAGAATATTAAATACTTTTGTTAATAATGAAAAAGAAGATATTAAAATCTGTCTTTCTGAAAATCAAATTCTTTTTGATTTTGATTCTGTAAACATAGTTTCAAGATTAATAAATGGAAATTATCCTGACTATAAACAAATAATACCTAATAAATATTCTACTGAAGTAGAATTAAATAAAGAAGAATTAATTAGAGCTATAAAAGCATCATCACTTTTTACTAAAACCGGAATAAATGATGTAATGATAGTTGTTGATGATAAACAGGTAATAATAAGTTCTTCTTCTGGTCAAAGTGGAGAAACAAACATAAACTTACCAGCTAATATAACAGGTGAAAAAAATGATATAACAGTTAATTATCGGTACTTACTAGATGGTTTAAATAATTTATCTAGTGAAAATGTAATTGTAAAGTTAATAGATCCACAAACACCTTGTTTATTAAAAAATAAACAAGAAAAAAATTACCTATATATAATAATGCCAATTAGACAATAAAAAATAGAAATAAAAAAAACAGATAAAAATTTTTATCTGTTTTTTTATATTATAATTTAATTTATTATTAAATTTATTGGATCAATTTTTATTTTCTCATCAGTCCAGGTAAATATTTCTCCACTAATACTATAGTTGCCAGAACTTGGCTTATTTTCA
The DNA here is from genome assembly GCA_003554785.1 of Candidatus Falkowiibacteriota bacterium. Lineage (GTDB taxonomy): Bacteria > Patescibacteriota > Patescibacteriia > Patescibacteriales > UBA12465 > PWHG01. The sequence continues at coordinate 31,902 of PWHG01000057.1, read as the reverse complement.
AGATTATATGTTATTTCATTTTCATCTCCAATTAAAATATTATTTAATAATTCTTTTTTATCTTCATTTTTATTTTCAAGATATAGATTAATTGATGATATTGACAATGGGCTATTTAAATTTAGATTTATATTTAAAGGAAAATCAACTTCATTTAAACTAACCCCACTAGAAGGATAAATTATATCAACTGACGCTTCTTCTAGATTTATTTCATTAGGATTATTTAAAATAAAATTAACTGTTTTAGATTGACAATTATAAATATCATCACAAACCCTAATTTTTAATTGATGATTACCACTAGATAAGAAACTAATATCTTTTGCTATAACTTCTTGTAATTGATATTTTCTTTCCCATAAAATATTGTTTATTGAATATTCAGTTAAAACAATATCACGATTAGCCTGAGCTTCTATGTTAACAATTAATTGACTACTATTTATAATTTCCCCTTCACCTGGATTTATAATTTCTAAATTTGGTATATTTTCTGGTGATCTTGAGTCATCTCCTTTTTTAGGAACTTGAAAATTTTCAAACTCTTCATCTTCTTTTTCCCACTCTGAAATAGCTTCCTCCCAAATATTGTATTGAGTATCATTTTCAGGATTATCAGGTCTTGGTCCTAATGGATCATCTCGATTTACATAATGTAAAATAGAGTGATGTTTATATCTTTCTATTTCTTCTATTAATTCTTCTGGAGTATTCTCATCAGCTAAAAATCCAGTTATTGAATCAACTAAATAAGTATCTTTTTCAATTTCAATTTCACCATCTAGAATAGCTTTACCGGTTTTCATGTCTTCTGGGGTATTAAAAGTTTCTTTGGGATGATCTTTAAGAACATAGGTCATAAAATCCTTCCATATAGGAGCTGCTACAGTACTACCGCCGGCTCCGCGGGCCATTTTATCATTATTACTATTTCCAACCCAGACACCAGTGACTATTGAGGGTGTGTAACCAACTGTCCAGGCATCACGAAAATCATTAGTAGTTCCTGTTTTTACTGCAACTTCTCTGTCAGAAAAATTTAATAAACTATTTAATCCAAATGTAATTGCTCTAGCTTGATCGTTTTTTAAGATGCTATTAATTTTTCTAGCACTTTGTTTAGTTAGAACTTTATTTTCCTTTGATTGATACTCTTCTAACATATCACCATTTCTATCTTCAACTCTTAAAATTGAAGCGTGTTCATTTAAAATACCTTCTCTAGCGAAAGCACTGTAGGCATTAACATGTTCTAATAATTTAACTTCACCTCCACCTAACACTAAAGCTAATCCAAATCTTGATCTATCTTTAAAGGTGCTATATTGCATATTTTCTGCTAAATCCAAAACTCTTTCTATGTCAGCTAAATAAATAGCTTTTACAGCTGGTATATTAAAAGAACTAGCTAAAGAAGTTTTAATATCCACGGGCCCTCTTTCTTGATTATCATAATTACGAGGGATGTATGATTGATTTGGATTTGTGGAAAAATTTGTTTCTACATCATATAAAATTGTATTTGGAGTGTAACCTAATTCAAATAAAGAAGCATATATTAAAGGTTTTAGGGATGAACCGGGTTGTCTATTACTTAAAGCTATATTTACTTGACCATCAATATCGCTATTAAAAAAATCATAAGAGCCAACCATGGCTAAAATTTGACCGGTTTTTGGATCAATACTCACTAAAGATGCATTAGTAGCTTGATGTTGTTCTCCATATTCATTAATTTTTTCTTTTACAATACTTTCTGCTTTTTTTTGTAAATCCCAGTCAATAGTGGTATATATTTTTAAACCTCCTTGTTCAATTGTTTTTTCTCCGTAAGTTTCAGCTAATAAACTTCTAACATACATAACAAAATGAGGGGCTTCAATGTTTGTTTCTGGTTTAGCAAATTCAATATCATAACTTTGTGCCGCATTTTTTTCTTGTTCTGTAATATAGCCTTGTTCATGCATGATTTTTAAGATGTAATCCTTTCTGCCTAGTAAAATATCCTTATTTGGACCATAAGGTGAATAAAAACTAGGAGCTTGTGGTAGAGCGGCTAGTATAGCTGCTTCAGCTATATTAATATCGACAATATTTTTATTAAAATACTTTTGACTGGCTGCAGCGACACCATAAGCATTAGAGCCATAAGGAATTTCATTTAAATACATTTGCAGTATTTCATCTTTAGAAAATCTACTTTCAATTCTTTGAGCTAAAACTAATTCTTTAATTTTACGAGAGTATTTTTTTTCAGGGCTTAAAATCGCATTTTTTACAAATTGCTGTGTTAATGTAGAACCCCCAGCCCTTTGTCCGCGCAGTAAATTAGTAGCAAGAGTACGCATAATTGCCCATACACTAAAACCACGATGACGATAAAAATTTCTATCTTCTATAGCTATAGTAGATTGTTTTACATGGTTCGGTATATCATCTAAATCCATTAAAGTTCTTTTTTCATCACCATGAAGTTCATATAAAACATGTTCACCGCTTTTATCATATATAGTAGTGGTTTGTGCTATTTCTCTATCAATTAATTGGTCAGGATTAGGTAAATCACGAGAAAGCCAAGCAATTATTAAAAAAATACTAACACTACCAATTAAAAGCAATAATAAAAAAGCTAATAAAAGCCTTTTTTTCCAAGACTTTTTTTTATTATTTTTTCCTTTCTTTTTTGGTTTTTGTTTACTTTTCCAAAATTCAGATTTAGGAATTGTTTTTGGTTTTAAGTGTGGAGCAGGCATATATACAAAATAAAAGTTTTATATAAAGATATTATATCAAGATTTGCTTAAAAATTAAAGATTAAGCTATAATTAGAGATATGTCAAAAATAACAAGCACTCAAAATCAAAAAATTAAGGATTTAATAAAACTAAGAAAGTCTAATAAAAGAAAAAAGACTGGATTGGTACTTGTTGATGGTTTAAGAGAAATTAAAGAGGCCTATAACTCTAATTTTAAAATACAAGAATTATTTTTTTGTCCGGAGTTAATTAAGGAAGATTATGATTTTAAACTCAATAAAACTCAATTAAGTGAAAAAGTTTTTAAAAAAATAGCCTACCCAGAAAACCCAGATGGTTGGTTAGCATTAGTAAAACCAAGTAATTTTACTTTAAAAGACATTAATTCTAAAAAAGAAATGTTTATTATCATTTTAGAAGGTTTGGAAAAACCAGGTAATTTAGGAGCAATAATTAGAACAGCTAGTGCTGTTAAAGCAGATGCAGTTATAATAAATGATCAAAAAATTGATCCCTACAATCCTAATGTTATTAGAGCAAGTACAGGTATGGTGTTTAGCACTAAGACTGTTGTAGCTAAACAAGAAGAAACGTATAATTGGTTAAAAAATAATAAATTAAATATTTTAGCTACTAGCTCAAAATCTAGAAAAAGTTATTACGACACTAACTTCAAAAAATCAACCGCTCTAATTTTTGGCAGTGAAGCTTTTGGTTTGTCTGATTTTTGGTTTAAAAAAGCAGATAGTTTGGTAAAAATTCCAATCAGAAAAGATCTAGATTCTTTAAATGTATCTGTTAGTGTGGCTGTTTTTGCTTTTGAGGTTTTAAGACAAAGAGGTGGTTTGGTTGACTGAAAAAAATTAATTTAGTAATATCAATAAAGTAAAAGCGCCCATAGTTCAATGGATAGAACACCAGCCTTCTAAGCTGGATATGGGGGTTCGATTCCCTCTGGGCGTACATTTTTAAATATTAAATATATGACAAAAGAAAAAAATAAAAACACACAAGAAGAAAATAAAAACAAAAAGAATCAAAAAGAAGCTGAAGAAATTTTTAATGATTTACCACTTGGTTGTGATTGCTCTAGTTGTCCAAGAAAATGTAATTAAGACACAGGTAATTAAATATGGTGGCTATAGTTCAACGGTTAGAACATCGGATTGTGGTTCCGAAAGTGAGGGTTCGATTCCCTCTAGCCACCCAGAAATAAAGACCTATCTAAATCTTAATAAATAGGTCTTTTTATATAACCTAAATCACTAAACAAAAGCTCTAACCAGTAATACGTCTTATTTAGTCCTTAATCTTAAAAAATTGAATTCTAATTTAACGTACAATATTTTAATTAATTAACGCAATAAGCTTGTATTAATGACGCAATAAAAATCCTTATAATAAAGATGTTTTTGAATAATTTTATTTAAATTGACGCAATAAGCTTGTATTAATGACGCAATAATGATATAATCTTTTTATGAACAACAGACAAGAAAAAATTATAGAATTTGCTAAAAAAAACACTTCTTTCAAAAACAAAGATTTGCTTATTTTTTTTAATAATGAATATTCAAGAGAGACTATAACTAGAGACCTTACCTTTTTGTTTAATCAGGGTTTTTTAAAAAAAACAGGTTCCGGCGCTTATGTAACCTATTCTTTGTCAGAAAAAAATCAAATCATAGAAGACGTTGATGTTGAAAAATATTTTGAAACACCATATTTTAAAAGAACAATAAAAGAAAGATTTAATTTTGAAATATTTAATGTTTTAAAAAACTATATTTTTACAATAGAAGAAAACGATAAACTACAAAAGTTACATAAAAAATTTATTAAGAATTTTTCTGAATATAATAGTCAGACAATTATTAATAAAGAGTTGGAAAAAATTATGATTGAATTTTCTTGGAAGTCATCTGTAATAGAAGGTAATACTTATTCGCTTTTAGGTACCGAGGCATTAATTAAAAATAATATTATTGGAAAAGGAAAAACCGCAGATGAAACCCAAATGATACTCAATCATAAAGATGCTTTTAATGAGGCAATTCAAAACAAAGAAAGATTTGTTAAATTACATTCTGCCGACATTGAATATATTCACTCTATTTTAACTAAAAAATTAAGAATCACTAGAAATGTTAGAAAAGAGGGGGTTGGTATTACCGGTACAAACTATAGACCACTAGATAATGAAGCGCAGGTTAGGGAGGCGATGCAGAATATGGTTGACTTAATAAATAAAAAAGAATCTTTTTTTGAAAAATCCTTGTTAGCCTCTATTCTTATATCTTATATTCAAATATTTGAGGATGGAAATAAGAGAACCTCTAGGATGATATCGAATGCTATTTTGCTGGCTCATAATTCTATTCCACTTTCTTATAGAATTGTTGATGTTGAAGAATATAAAAAGGCGGTTGTATTATTTTATGAGACAAATAATATTTCTTATTTTAAAAAGATATTTATTGAGCAATTGGAAGATGCGGTAAATAATTATTTTCAGAAATAAAATCTTTTCATAGAAAATTTATTTAAAATAATAGTGAGTCAAGGGGTGGGGTAAACTTGCGGAATATACTTTACATCCATCATTTTAGTTCTAATGTTCTCCACGAAGCCACCCATTTTTAGCAAAAACATATTTATAAATATGTTTTTTTATTTTAAAAAATTATGTTATAATAAATATATAATTATTTAAAAATTAAAACATTATTATGAAAAACATTAAAAAAGATTTTATTTCAAGCAGCCAAAGGGAATATAAATGGAAAGTCGGAACAGTGATCGCTTCTTCTTTATCAGGTTTTATAGTTGGTATTATTGTTTCAGTGATTATTTTTCTATCCTTATTTGACTTAAGTTGGAAAATTGAATCTTTGGCATTTTAATTTATAAAATAAATTAGATTATAAAAAATCACTTAAACAGCGATTTTTTTTATTTTCCATATATGCTAATATATTAATAAATATATGATAAAACAAGAAAACAATCATGGCTTTTTATTGATAAATAAACCCCTAGGTTTAAGTAGTCATGATGTTGTAGATAAACTAAGAAAAATAATTGATGTTAAAAAAATTGGTCACGCGGGAACGCTTGATCCTTTAGCTGAAGGTTTGTTAATTATTGCCATTGGAAGACAAGCTACAAAAAAAATTAGTAATTATAGTCATTTAGATAAAACTTATATAGCTGAAATTAAATTAGGAGAAAAAACTGATACTTATGATAGAGAAGGTAAAATAATTAAGAAATATAAGGGAGAACAAATTAAAAAGAAATTAGTAAAAAGGGCTATTAAAAAGTTTATTGGTGAGCAAAAGCAAATGCCACCAATGTATAGTGCAAAAAAATATAAAGGAGAAAAATTATATAAGCTAGCTAGACAAGATATTGTTATAGATAGAGAGCCGAGTTTAATAGAAATAAAAAGTATAAAAAAACTTAAATATAAATGGCCAATATTAAAAATTAAAATTGAATGTAGTAAAGGCACCTATATTCGATCATTAGCTTATGATTTAGGAATTGAACTTTATTGTGGAGGTCATTTATTTTCTCTCAGAAGAGTTAAAATTGGACCATATAAACTTAAAAAAGCTTATAATTTAGAACAAATTAAAAAAGATAATTATAATAAACTATATTTTAAAAAAATAATAAACTAATATTTATGTGTGGAATTATTGGTTATATTGGCAACAAAGCCGCAGAACCTATTTTGATTAAAGGCTTAAAAAAGATGGAGTATAGAGGTTATGACAGCGCTGGTCTTTGTTTAGCAAACAATGGTAAACTTTTAACTATTAAAAGAAAAGGCGAGGTAAATGAATTAGAAAAAGCTATAAAAAATGAAAAAATAAAAGAATCTAAATATAATATAGGTATAGCCCACACTCGTTGGGCAACTCACGGTTCGCCAAGTAAAATCAATGCTCATCCTCATCTAGATTCAGAAAATAAAATTGCTATTGTTCACAACGGAATTATTGAAAATTATGATAGCTTAAAAGAAATATTAAAAAAAGATAAAGTTAAATTGCGATCAGAAACAGACTCTGAAATTATTGCTCATTTAATCTCTAAGTTCTACAAAGGAAACTTAAAAGAAGCGGTTAAAAAAACTGTAAAATTAATAGAAGGATCGTATGGTTTGGCAGTAATAGATAAACAAGCAAATAAAATAATTGCAACAAGAAATAGCTCACCTTTAGTAATTGGGGTTGGAAAAAATGAAACTTTTGTAGCTTCTGACCCTTTAGCTTTAATGTCAGAAACTAAAAAAATAATATACTTAAAAGATAAACAATTAGCAGAAATTAATGGAAAAGATTTTGTAATTGAAGATTATATTGGCAATGAAGTAGATTTTGAGATTATTGAACTTAAACTTGAGGCGGCACAAATTGAAAAAGGAAATTATAAACATTTCATGCTTAAGGAAATATTTGATCAACCACAAAGCTTAAGAAACTTACTTGCTGGTCGCTTAAAAGATGAAGAAATAAAGCTGTCTTTAAATTTAAAAAATAAAAAATGGCGAAGAATAATACTTTGTGCTTGTGGTACGTCATGGCATTCATGTTTAATTGGTAAACATTTTATTGAAAAATATACAAATATTCCAGTTGAGGTTGATTATGCTTCAGAATTTAGATACAGAAATCCCGTGGTTGGAAAAAATGATTTATTTATAGCCGTTTCTCAATCAGGAGAAACTGCCGACACTTTAGCAGCTCTAAGAGAAGCTAATTTAAAAGGAGCCGATAGTTTAGGTATTGTAAACGTGGTGGGCTCTACTATATCAAGAGAAGTTAACTCAGGAGTTTATCTTCACGCCGGACCTGAAATTGGTGTCGCTAGTACAAAAGCTTTTAGTTCTCAAGTTTTAGCTTTTCTGCTTTTGTCTTTATATTTGCAACAAGAAAAGGGAGAAAAATTAGATAAAAAAACTATTAAAGAAATTAAAAGATTACCGCAGTTAGTTGAAGAAGTTTTAAAAACAAATCAACAGATTAAAAAAATCGCTAAAAAATTTAACTCTATTAACAACTTCCTGTATTTAGGTAGAGGTATAAATTTTCCGGTTGCACTGGAGGGGGCATTAAAATTAAAAGAAATATCTTATATACATGCAGAGGGTTATCCGGCTGCAGAAATTAAACACGGACCCATTGCTTTAATTGATAAAGATTTGCCTAGTTTATTTTTAGCCACAAAAGACGAGTTATTGGAAAAAATAATTAGTAATATGCAAGAAATTAAAGCTAGAGGTGGTAAAATAATAACTATTGCTAACGAAAAAAGGAAAGAACTAATTGAATTGTCAGATTATGTAGTTTATGTACCAAAAACAACTACAGAATTAGCCGGTATAGTTAATTCTATTCCCTTACAACTTTTAGCTTACCATACTGCTGATTTAAAAAATTTAAATGTTGACAGACCAAGAAATTTAGCTAAATCTGTTACAGTAGAGTAAATATATGAAAATAAAAAAAATATTAATATTATTTTTATTAATTTCCAGCTTTTTTTTAGGTTTGGAAAATGTAAAATCTAAAGAAAGCGATGAGGAAATTTTTAAAGCAGAAGTTTTAAGAGTTTTAGAAGAAAAGCAAATTAGCAGACCAAGTGAAAAAGAGGTAACGCAGCAAAACTTAGAATTGTTATTATTAGAAGGAGATAAAAAAGGGGAAAGAGTGAATTTTTATGGAATTGGAGATATTGATGTAGTTATAAATAATTATTATCAAACAGGAGATAAAGTTTTTGTGATGAGATTAGTTGATGAAGAAGGAGGGGCTAATTATTATGTAACTGATTATGTAAGAAGTAATGGTTTATGGTATTTAGTAATAACATTTACAATTATTTTGTTATTAATTGGTGGCATTAAAGGTTTTAAGGCATTATTATCACTGGTTTTTAGTTTTTTAGTAATTTTGAAAGTATTAATACCTTTAATTTTACAGGGTTATAATCCTATTTTAGTTAGTATTTTAGTTGTATTTTTAATATTATTTTTAATAGTTTATTTAACCGAAGGTTGGAAAAAAAGCTCCCATATTTCAGTTTTAAGTATTGCTTTATCTTTGTTAATTACTGGTATTTTAGCTTTTTTGTTTACTTATTTAACACGTTTAACTGGAACTGCTCAAGGAGAAATTATTTATTTAATTGAATCAATTGATGTAGAAATTAACTTTAGAGGTCTTTTATTGTCTGCTATTATAATTGGTGCTTTAGGCGTCATAAATGATATGGCAATAGGTCAAGTAGCAGCTGTAGAACAAATTAAATCAGCTAATCCTAATTTAGATAACAAGCAAGTTTTTAAATCTGGCTTGAAAATTGGTCGTTCACATCTAGGAGCTATTACTAATACTTTGTTTTTAGCTTATGTGGGAGCATCTTTGCCTTTAATATTATTATTTAGTTTAGGGCAAGAACCTTTCTTAAGTTTTAGTCAAATTATTAATAATGAAGAAGTGACCACAGAAATAGTCCGTACTTTAGTGGGAGTAATGGGGGTATTTTTAGTTATGCCAATATCAACTCTTTTAAGTACTTGGTTTTTAAATAATAATAATAAATAATTATTGTTACTTTTCTATAAATTAATTGTTATATAAATTAGAGCAAAAGAATATGAAAGAAAATGAAAAACAACTAATCATTCTTTGCCAAGAAGGGAAATGGGAAAATTTTTCTCCTCTATATGATTTTTATGTAGAAAAAATATATAAATACATATTTTTTAAAGTAAAACATCAGCAAAATACCGAGGATTTAGTAAGCACGGTTTTTTTAAAGGCAGTTTCTAATTTAAAAAAATTTAATCCCGAAAATAATTATTTTTCTGCTTGGTTATATAAGATTGCAAAAAATGTAATAGCTGATCATTATCGTTTTAAGCGTGAGGAAAGTGGATTAGATGATATATGGGGCTTAAAAGCTGATAATAACACAGAAAAAGATATAGAAAATTTAGAAAAAAAAGAAGTTATTAAAAAAGCTCTTAAAAAATTAAAAGCAGACCAAAGAGAAGTTGTTATTTTGAGAGTCTGGCATGAATTAAGTTATAGGGAAATATCACAAATAATAAAAAAGAAAGAAGCAAACGCTAAAATGATATTTTGTCGAGCAGTTAAAAACTTAAAACATGAAATTCCTTTATCGTTATTTATATATTTAATAATCTCCGCCAACTAAAAAATATGACCAAACAAACAAGCATTAAAGTGCAAAAAATATTAGAGGATATTTATTTAATTGATTCCTCTTTAAAGAAAGAAGAAGAAAAAATTAAATCACTTATTGAAGAAATGATTGAAAATGAACCCGAGATAAAATTAAACCAAGAGTTTGTTAATCGCTTAAAAGAAAAAGTTTTTACTGAAATTGAAAATTTAGAAAAAAAAGATGAAAAAAAGGTATTTTTTTGGCAAAAACTTAGTTATGTTTCTGCAGGAGCAGCAATAGTAATACTGCTGGCGGTTTTTTTATTTCCTAATTTTATATTAAACGATTTTAAAAAAGATTCATCACAAAAAATTAGTGTTTTAGAAGAAAGAGCCTTTGGTAGTTTAGATATTGATTTAAGACAATCAGATTCAGGTGAGATGGAGGCTGAAATAGCTGATGATTCTACTTCAGTTCTTGGCTTAGGAGAAACAGCTGAGGATATGCCTTCACAAGTTGATGATATATCAATTATGCCTCATCCAATTGTTGAGCAAAAAAATTATCATTATGTTTATGAAGGAGAAAAATTAGAAGAAATTAATTTAGATGATATTTCTAATCTTGTTTATAGTAGAGTTAGTGATAATCGTTTAGCCAACCAAGGAGCTAGAGTATTAAGTTCGTTTTCCGGTCTTCCAATTAGCCTAGATAATTTTTCTCAAAAGGAATTAAAACACTTTAATATGGTTGAGGAAAAACCTTATGGCTATTCACTTTCAGTAAATCTAGGTAACAATACAATATCTGTATATAGCAATTGGCAAAACTGGCCACAGCCGTATAAGGATTGTTATGATAGAGAATGTTTAGATAGTTTAAAGCTAGACAGAGCTGATATGCTATCAGAAGGCCAGCTGATAAGTATAGCCAATGAATTTATTGCCAACTATAATGTTGACTTAAAAAATCATAGTCAGGCTCTAATAAGTGAGCAAACACTAGAGAGAATTAATAATCCAGAAAATAATCCCGATCATAGCTATCCTGAGCAAGCCCAAATAGTTTATCCTTTAATTATTGATGATAAGGTTGTTGTTGATAATAATGGAAATCCTGAAGGAATAAAAGTAGGTATAAATATTAGAGAAGAGATGGTTTCAAGTCTAGTTTATAATATCAATTCATCAAATCTAGTAAGTTCTCCTTATAAATTAATTGATAACTTAGACGAAATTAATCCTCTATTAAAAAGAGGTGGAATTAATCCACACTTTTATCGACAAAGTGAAAATAATTCAATAGAAGTAAAATTATCAGACCCTGAAATAGCTTTAGTTAGAACTTGGCTACCAAGTCTAGATAAGCAAAGTAGTTCAGAAATATTTTTACCGGCATTAGTTTTTCCTATCAGTGAAAAACCCGATCAATATTTTAATCGACAAAACATAGTTATTCCTTTAATAGAAGAAGTGTTTAGAAATAGCCTTAAAAAAATAGAAGAAAGAACAGGAAATGATGTAGAAATATTACCAATGCCAAGAATAGCTCCTGATCAAGAACCAGAAAACGCAAGAGAAATTCAGAAAGATGATGTTTATAGAATAATGCCAATTGAATAAATTTATTAAAACCCAGAAATAAAAAGCTCTTCTATATAAGGGCTTTTTATTTATATATAAAATTTATTTTTTTATGTTATAATATAAACATATATGTTTAAAAAGAAAATCGTAAAAAAAATATTAATATTAATTATAGTTTTGAGTTCCCTTTTAGTTTTATCCACTCCTTGGCTTGTCAGTGATGATTTATTGGGAATGAGAAGTGAGATTTGGGAAACTATTATTATATTTTTCTTTTTAATGTTTATCTACGCCGCCAGTTTCTTGTATTTCCAAGAATTTAGAAGATTAAAAAAATATCAAGGAAGTTTAGAGGAAAGATTACAGGAAACTTTTAAGTATATTGGTTCATTAAACCTACAGATTGATGAAATAAAAAGAGCCTTTTCAAACTTTAAAAAATATCCAAAAAACAAAAAAGAAATGAATGAGGTTTTTGACTTTTTATCAGAAAAAATACTGAGCATGGTAGATGCGGACTGGGTTTATTTAAAAATAATAAATTTAGAAAATAAAAAAACAATAAGACAAAATAAAAAAAATCGAGCAAAGAAGAACAATAGTTTGCCTGAAATTAATAACAAAGATATATTAAATAAAACTTGTAACCTAAAAAATTGTACTATAATAGTATCAGAACAAGAAAATTTAAGCATTAAAGCTTGTTGTATTTTACCAATAAAATTAAAAAATGAAGAAGAAAGATTTTTTATTCAATCAGTAATAAATCAATTAGAGATGATGTTTTTAGTTTTTTCCTCTTTAAATTGTAATAAAAATAATAATAATAATAAATAATTATAAAAATATGGCTCAAAAAAAACAAACAAAAAATAAAAAAAAGGAAGAAAAATATGAAGAGTATAAAGTAAAAGGAAAAGAGTTAGTAGAAAAAGTAAAAGAAATAATCAAAGAAGGAAATGTTCGACGAATTATTATAAAAAATAAAAAAGGAAAATCCTTAATGGAAATTCCAATAACAGTAGCAGTTGTAGGCACTGTTTTTGCTCCAATATTTGCAGCTCTGGGAGCAATGGCAGCTTTAATTAGCGAATGTTCAATAATTGTGGAAAAGAAAAAATAAACTCTCAATTAAAAAAGAACCAAAATTTTGGTTCTTTTTTTATTTCTAAAGTATTTAATTTATTAATTTAAGAACTTCGTCTCTCATTTTTAACATCGTTTTTTCATCTCTAGCTTCTAAATTTAATCTTATTTTATTTTCTGTGTTTGATCCCCGGACATTAAACCAGAAATTAGGATATTCTATACTAACACCATCAAGGTAATCTATTTCAGCGTCTTTAAAATTATGAGCAATTCTTTTAAATACTTCTTCTTTATCTTCAACTAATCGATTTATTTCACCAGAGTGAAAATATTTATCATAGGCAGAAAAATATTGACTAGCTTTTAAATTAGTATTAGATAATTCTATTAATAATTTTGCAATCATAATTACTGGCATTTCAAAACAACCAATATCTAAATTTAAGAAGAAATGACCAGATGATTCTCCGGCAAAAAAAGCTCCTTCTTTTATCATTTGTCTTTTTATTAAAGAATGCCCGACTTTTGTTTTAATAGGAATACCACCATTTTCAATAATTAAATCTTCTGTTATTTTCCCTGGGCGAATGTCATAACAGATTTTAGATCCCGGTTTTTCCTTTAAAAATATTTTAGCCAAAACTCCTCTAATAATGGCTGGGGAAATTAATTCTCCTTTTTCATCTAAAAAGAAAACTCTATCACCATCACCGTCGGTAGTTATTCCTAGATCAACTGAATTATTTTTAATAAATTCCTGTAAATCTTTTAAATTTTCAGATTTTAGAGGATCAGCTTCATGGGCTGGAAAAGTACCATCAAGATCAAAATTTATTTTTTTAAGTTTAATTGATAATTTTTCTTCAAGAGCTAACAAAAATGGAGCTCCCATACTGTTTGCCGGGTCAGCGGCAATTTCTAAATTTTTTATCTTACCGGTATCAACATATGAGAGATCGTGTTTAATTTGCTCTTCTAAAATATTTTCAATCTTAGTGTATTTACCAGCAGAAGAAGAAGCCTCAACCTTTTTCACATTATCCCTTATCCAATCAAGACCAGTTTCTAGTCCAATTGGAAGAGATTTTTCTTTTACAACCTTAAATCCGTTCCACTCTTTAGGGTTATGAGAAGCAGAAACAATTAAACCACCATCGGCTTTTAAATGAGAGACAGAAAAATAAAAAGTAGGGGTGGAAACTAAACCAATATCTAAAACATCGGCACCGGAAGCCATAAGTCCTTTAATTAAATGCTCAGAAATAACTGGTGAGGATAGTCTCATATCTTGACCGACGACAACTTTAATTTGTTTTTTTTCTAAGTTATTATTTTCTTTTTTTAAAAAAGCAATATAACTTAAGCCGAGATGATAGGCAAAATCTTGATCAAAGTCTTGATCAAAAATTCCACGAACATCATAAGCTTTAAAAATACTAGGATTAAAATTCATATTAAGATTGATTTAAATTTTTAAGGTATAGGAAAAAACTACCAAAACCAAGCAAAGTAGCTAAAAATAGTAAAAATGAACCAATAAAAGGTAAAGAAAAAAGAATCCAGGCTATAATAATCCCAAATATCATTTTCCATATAGCTTGAGTTTTTGGTTTTTTAATTATTTTATTAAACAAAAGTCTACCAACAAAGTAGGCAAAAATTACTTTTGAACTTAAAATTATAGCTAGCCATATAAATAATAAAATTAAAGCCAATTGTAAACCAATAACAGTAAAGGCTAAAATAATTAAAATAATTGGTAGAATAATAACAAAAAGGGTTCCCCAAGCTAAACTCAGGAACGGTTTTTGGTATATATTTTCACTGCTTTGTCGAAATGGTTTTTTAAATAAATGAATTAAGAGTAAACCAATTAAAATCGCTGAAAAAATTCCATAAATCAAGGACCAAATAAATTGATAGACATTTTTTTTAGCTAATTCTTTAAATTCTGTATCACCAGCTATACTGGCTTCTGGTGAAGTGTTAGCCTTATTAGCTGAGCGATAGAATAAATTATTGCCTATTTTCAAACTTTCCCCTAAAACCAAGCCCTCTTCCTTGTTTCTAATTATAATATTAACATCTCTTTTAATTTCTCCATTTAAAAAACTACTATTTGTTAATCCATATAAATTACCGGCGATTTCTCCTCTCATATCTAGATTATTAGCCAAAATTAAAGCATCCCAGTTAATTTTATTATTGTTAGATAAAAAAACATTGGTACCTATAAGATTAAGGTTTCTTCCTATAGAACCTTTAATATTAACTTCATTGCCAATTAGACGAATATTACCGACTACTTCGCCAGTGAAATTAAGATTTTGTACAATTGCGAGCACGTCACCCTCAACTCTACCATTTACAGTTAAATTATTAGTGACTCCAATTAAGTCACCATTTACATTCCCATCAACAACTACTTCTTCTGAGAAAAAATATAAATTACCATCAACGGTTTCACCTTCTGAAATAATTATATTTTCCTCATTTTGCCAATTTATAGCTTTTACACTAACCGGAATAGCTATTAACAAAAATAAAGCTAAAATAATATATACAAGATTGATTTTTTTCATAAATTCTTGTTTAATTTTTAATATTTATATGTTAATCTTAATCTACATTAAAAATTATAGGAAAAAAGAAACTTAAAAGCAAATAAAAAAATGAAAAAAAATATTTCACAAACAAATAAAGATGAGGCAATTAGAGATTTTTTCAATTTTAAGCTTAACTTAATTAAAGATAGCCAGGCTCTAGCTGCCAAAAAAAGAGAAATTATAAAAAAACATAAAATAGATAATTTACTTAATTCTGATCTTTTAGATTATTATAATTATTTGCTAGAAACTAGAAAAATTGAGAAAAACCCTGAGTTTGAGAGATTAATAAGAAAAAGAGCTATTAGAACTATGTCTGGAATTGCGCCAGTAGCGGTTTTAACTAAACCATATCCATGTCCTGGCAATTGTGCTTATTGCCCCACAGAAAAGGAAGTGCCAGTTAGTTATCTTTCCAATGAGCCAGCAGTAATGCGGGCTATTCGTTGTGACTATAATCCTTTTAAACAGGTAATATTAAGGTTAATGGCCCTGGAAAGAATCGGACATGAACCCAATAAAATTGAGTTAATTGTAATTGGTGGAACTTGGAGCAATTTGCCAGAAAAATATCAATATTGGTATATACTTAACTGCTATAGAGCTTGCAATGATTATTTAAAAATTAAAAAAAATCAAAAAAATGATTGGTCTCAGGCTTTTAAACAAAAAATTAAATCACCCTTTAAACAAAACTTATCCCTAAAAGAGCTAAAAACTTTATTAAAAAAAGAACAAAATAAAAATGAAAAATCTAGTTATAAAATAATTGGCTTAACCTTAGAAACTAGACCAGACTTTATTGATGAAAAAGAAATAATGAGAATGCGGGAAATGGGTTGTACTAGAGTGGAAATTGGTGTTCAAGCAATAGATGATAAGATTTTAAAGCTAAACAAACGAGGTCATGGGGTAGATGAAATAGCCAGAGCCAGTAAATTACTTAAAAACTATGGTTTTAAGTTAACCTATCATTTAATGCCTGGACTACCAGGATCTTCAGCTAAAAAAGATTTAGCTATGTTTAAAGACTTGTTTTCTGATCAAAGGTGGCAACCAGATCAAATTAAGTTTTATCCAACTGTTGTTACTAAAAATAGTTTGCTCTACAGATGGTACAAGCAAGGTAAATATAAACCATATTCAGATGAAACCTTAAAGAAATTAATTATTGACTGTAAGGCCGAAGTTCCTATTTATGTAAGAATTATTAGATTAATTAGAGATATACCAGGTGAATCAATTATTGCTGGCAATAAAATTACTAACTTAAGACAAATCATGAAAGAAGGTGGGGTTAAGTGTAGATGTATTCGTTGCCGTGAAGCTAGAGAAAAACAAGTTAAGAAATATCGGCTTGATATGGATAAATATTTATCTTCTCAAGGAGCAGAATATTTTATTAGCATCAATAGTTTAGATAAAAAAACATTGTATGGCTTTTGTCGTTTGCGAATTGATGAAAACAGTCCGATTGCTAAAGCAATTGTAAGAGAACTTCATGTATATGGCCAATTAGTGCCAGTTGGAGAAAAAAACAAAAAAACTCAACATCAAGGATTGGGTAAAATGTTAATGAAAAAAGCTCAAGAAATTGCGGTTTTAAATAAGGCTAAAAAAATAGCCGTTATTTCTGGAGTTGGAGTAAGAGGTTATTATCGTCAATTAAATTATCGGCTAGTAAAAAGCTATATGATAAAAGTTTTGACAAAGTAAAGCTATTTAATTAGGATTAAAAATATGCGTGCAAAAAAATTAAACAAAATTGACAAAGAAGCAAGCTCTATAATCAATCAAGAACTAAAAAGACAGCAAAATGAGTTAGAATTAATTGCTTCAGAAAATTATGTTTCTCTAGCTGTGCTAGAGGCTATGTCTTCTGTTTTAACTAATAAATACAGTGAAGGCTATCCCGAGAAAAGATATTATGGTGGCAACCAAGTAGTTGATAAGATAGAAAACTTAGCTATAAAAAGAGCTAAAAAATTATTTAATGCAGAACATGTAAACGTACAGCCATTGTCTGGCTCTCCAGCCAATCTAGCAGTCTATATGGCGCTACTGGAGCCAAATGATAAGGTCTTGGGCTTAAAGTTAGATCATGGTGGTCATTTATCTCACGGCCATCAGGTAAACTTCTCAGGCCGTTTATATGACTTTGTACAATATGGTGTAAATGAAAAAAGTGGTCTAATTGATATGGATGAAGTTAGAAAAATTGCTTTAAAAGAAAAACCAAAAATGATTATTGCCGGTTTCAGTGCCTACTCTCGTGAAATTGACTGGGAAGCCTTTCAATCAATTGCCAATGAAATCAAGGCCTATACTTTTGCCGATATTGCCCATATTGCAGGTCTAGTAGCTGCAGGACTCTTAAAAAATCCAGTAGAAATTTTTGATGTAGTTACCACTACTACTCATAAAACTCTTCGTGGTCCCAGAGGAGCTATTATAATGTGTAAAGAAAAATATGCTAAACAAATTGATAGAGCGGTTTTTCCTGGTATTCAAGGCGGGCCTCATGACCACGTAACCGCAGCTAAAGCAGTTTGCTTTAAAGAAGCTCTAAGTTTAGAGTTTAAATATTATTCAAAACAAGTTATAAAAAATGCTAAAGCTTTAGTAGAAGGATTTAAAAACTTAGACTACCAGGTGGTTAGCGGAGGAACTGATAATCATCTATTTATTTTAGATTTAAGAAATAAAAACATTTCTGGGAGAGAAGCTGAAAAAACCTTAGAAAAGGTAGGTATATCAGTTTCTCGTTCAACTATCCCCAATGACCCTAGTCCACCTTTTAATCCATCAGGTTTAAGACTAGGTAGCGCCGCCTTAACCACTAGAGACTTAAAAGAAAAAGAAATGCAAGAAGTAGTAGAGTTAATAGATCAAAGCTTAAAAGAAAAAGATAATGATGAAAAATTAAATAAAATAAAAGATAGAGTAAAATTTTTGTGTAAAAAATTTCCACTTGCATATTAATTATGGCTAAAAAAATTGATGGACAAAAAATTGCTGAAAAAATAAAAGATGATTTAGTTAAGCAAATAGCTAGTTTTTCTAAAACAAGACCAAATTTAGCTATTATTTTAGTGGGTGACAGAGAAGACTCAGAGCTTTATGTTAAATTAAAAGAAAAAGAAGCAAAAAAAGTCGGTATTGATACCCACACCTATAAGATTGAAAAAGATGTAGATGAAGCTGAGTTAATTAAAGTAATAGAGTTTTTAAACCAAGATAATTTAATTGATGGTATTTTAGTACAACTGCCACTACCGGAGAAATTTTCAACTGAAAAGATAATAAATGCAATTGATAAAAGAAAAGATGTTGATGGTTTTCGCTTAGATCACCCTGATTATATTATTTCCCCAGTAATGGCTGCTATTGGAGCCTCTCTTGAAGAAATTGGTTTAGATGAAAATTATAAAACCGTTTGTGTTTTATATAATTCCGAAATTTTTGGTCAAGAAGCAAAAAAAGTTTTAGAAAATTTTAATTTAAAAATTTTAGATAAAAAAGATTTAAAAAAAGCGGATGTAGTTGTAACTGCAAAAGGTAAACCAAAATATCTTAAAAAAGATATGCTTAAAAAAGGAGTAGTAGTTATTGACATTGGCATCACAAAACTAGAAAAAAAGGTTTATGGAGATTGTGATTTTTCTGACTTAGAAGATCATGCTAGCTATATCACTCCAGTACCAGGTGGTATTGGTCCGATGACAATCGCTTTTTTATTTAAAAATGTTTTAGAAATACATCGTCGACGAAATAATCAACGAAGTAAATGATAGTTAAAAAGAAACAAATAATTGAACTTCTAAAAATTCATTTTAATTATGAAAATTTTCGTCCTGGTCAAGAAAAAGCTATTGATAGTGTTTTAAATAATCAAGATACAGTAGCCGTTTTGCCAACTGGTGGCGGAAAATCAATGATTTATCAATTACCAGCTTTAGTTTTAGAAGGTATAACTATAGTAGTATCACCACTTATTTCTTTAATGAAAGATCAGGTTGATTCCTTAGATAATGTCGGCATCCCAGCAACTTATATTAACTCAACCCTTAGTCCAAAAGAAATAGAAAAAAGACTAGAAAATATGAAATCAGGACAATATCGTTTAATATATATTGCTCCTGAGCGTTTCTATAGTCAAGTTTTTTTAAAACAATTAAAGACTTTAAAAGTCTCACTTTTTGCTATTGATGAAGCTCATTGTATAAGTCAATGGGGTCATGATTTTAGACCTAGCTATATTCGTTTAAAAGATGCAATTGATTTAGTTGGCAGGCCACCAGTTTTAGCTCTTACAGCTACTGCTACTAAGGAAGTTAGAGAAGATATTATAAAGCAATTAGATTTAAAAGATGTTAATTTAATAGTTAGTGGTTTCTCTCGTCCAAATTTACATTTTGCCAGTCTTTCTGTTTCTGGTGGACAGAAAATGAGTAAAATTTTACAACTTTTCAAAGGCCCGGAATTAGGCACCGGAATTATTTATGTTGGCACCAGAGCTAAAGCTGAAGAGATTGTTAGTTATTTAAATGAATTCAATATTAAAGCAGTTGAGTATCACGCTGGACTAGATGCAGATAGTAGATCTTGGGTACAAGAACAGTTTATGAAAAGTGAAGCCGATGTAGTGGTTGCCACCAATGCTTTTGGTTTAGGTATTAATAAGCAAAATATTCGTTTTGTTATTCACTACGATATACCAGGTACAATTGAAGCCTATTACCAAGAAGCCGGAAGAGCTGGAAGAGATGGGAAAGATAGTTTCTGTTTACTTTTTCACTCAGCAACTGATAGATATTTACAAGAATTCTTTATTCAAGGAGATAATCCCAGTCCAGACACAGTCATGAGTGTCTATGACCTACTTCTTCAAATGGATGAAGAAAAAGAATATGGTCAAGATAATCTTTTATTTACCTACTCAGAAATTACTAAAAATATGGAAGTATCAGTTCCAGAAATGGCGATTGGAACTTGCCTTAAAATACTTGAAAAAGAAAACTACATAAGCCGCCCCAATGAAAGAAGGGCTAACGCCTTTTTAAAAAAGAAAGTTGACTTCAAAGAAGTTAAAGAACAAGTTAGCAATAGAGCTAAAAATCAAAAAAAGGTTTTAGAGGTAATTGAAGATAGATTAAGCCAAGAAGTAGATAGTGGTTGGCAATTTTCTCTAGATGAAGCGGCTGTAATCTTTAAAATGGAAAAAAACTCACTTCTGCGAGCAATTAAAAGTTTAGCAGAAAAAAACTTAATTGAATTTAGACCACCCTTTAGAGGTACGGAAATTAAAATAATTAAAAGAGTGGAACCAGAAGAGCTAATGCCAACTTTGGAGAAATTAAAAGAAAAAGCTAGAAAAGCCTATGAAAAATTAGATTTAATAGAAAATTATGTCTATACAAAAATGTGCCGACAAGTCTATATCCTAAACTATTTTGGAGAAAGAAATAGTAAAAACTGTGGTGTTTGTGATAATTGTATGCAAGGTAAAACTCTTAAGACTGAAAACAATAAAAAGAGACAATTTTTAGGAAATTATTAATATGAAAGAGTCAACTAAAAAATATTTAGAAGAAATTGTAAAAAATAGCTATCAAGAAACTGCTTTTGAGTTTAATTTAACAAGACAAAAAGTTATCTGGCCACAATTACAAAAGAAGGCTGATGCAGTGCCGGAAAACTCTAAAATTTTAGACTTAGGTTGTGGAAATGCAAGACTGCTTAAAGCTTTTAATAACAGAAAAATAGATTATCTGGGTTGTGATCAAGAAAAACAATTAATTGAAATTGCTAGAAAAAACTGGCCTAGTCATAAATTTGAGCTTTGCAATTTTGACGAAATGCCAGAGGAAAAATTTGATTATATTTTTGCCATTGCCGTTATTCATCATATACCAAGCAAAGAAAAACGCTTAGAAGTTTTAAAAAAAATAAAATCACGATTAAATACTAATGGAAAAATTATTATCAGCGTCTGGAATCTAAGAAAAAGCAAAACATTGTTAGTATTTAAAACCTATTTTAAAAAACTATTTAAAAAACCAGTAGAATTTGGCGATGTATTGTTTCCCTGGAAAAAAGATCAAGGAAAAAATCTAGTTACCAGATATTATCATGCTTTTTCCAAAAAAAGCTTAAAAAACCTAGCTAAAAGCGCCGGATTTAAAATTAAAAGCTTAGAAGAAGATAAATATAACCTCTGGATAGAGCTTAAAAAAGATTAACCCTTGACACCCTGGGAGGGTGTATGCTAGTGTTGGGTTATGAAAACAAATGAGCAAAGAATAAATAATATTATTGGACAACTTGAAGCTTTTAAAAAAAATACTAGCTCTTCAAGTTATGATTGTTTTCAAAAAATAATTCAATTGAAAGCAATTCGCTCTGCCCTTTCTTCTTTATCTGAAAAAATTATTCAAGACGAACTAAAGGAGTGTTTGCTTGATGATGGAAAAAAAGAAAATAAGGATAAATTAGAATTAATTATAAAAGAAATACTAAAAAAATAAGATTTTTATTAATCTACTTTAAAAAAGTTTTTAATAAAAATGCAAAAAATATGTCTAAAGCAATTGACTTAAAAAAAGAAAACTTTGACGCCGAGGTTTTAAAAAGTGATAAACCGGTCTTAGTTGATTTTTGGGCTTCATGGTGCATGCCTTGTCGCATGATGGCACCAGTTCTAGATGAACTAGCCCAAGATATGGAAAAGGAAATTAAAGTAGTTAAAATTAATACTGAAGAAGCTGATAATCAAGAATTAGCGGCTAAATATGAGGTTCAAAGTATTCCTAACTTAAAACTATTTAAAGATGGTGAGGTTATTGGTGAATTTGTTGGTATGAAAAGCAAAGATGCTCTAAAAGAAGAAATTGAACAATCATTAAGTTAATATGGAAACAAAAACTGATAATCAAAAAAGACTTGATGATATAAAAGCTTTACTTAATTTAAATGAAAGAGAGGTAGAATTATTATCAAAACCGATTCAAACTAAAAAAGCAGATATTAGCCTTAATGGCAAAAAATATCCAGCTTGGCGGGTAATTTACAACAACACATTGGGTCCAGGAAAAGGAGGAATCCGCTTTCATGAAGATGTATCTGAGAGTGAAGTTCAGTCTTTAGCCTTTTGGATGACTCTTAAAACTTCACTTCTTAATTTACCTTATGGTGGAGCTAAAGGAGGTATAAAAATTAATCCTAAAGGTTTAGATGAAAAAGAATTAGAAGCTCTTAGTCGTGGCTATATTCAAGCCTTTCACGAGTTTTTAGGTGACAATAAAGATATACCAGCTCCTGATGTTTACACTAACTCTCAAGTTATGGCCTGGATGCTTGATGAATTTGAAAAAATAAATAATTTTCATCAACCCGGTATGATAACCGGTAAACCTATAGAACTAGGAGGACTGGAAATCAGAAAAGATGCCACCGCACAAGGCGCTTATTATGTTGCCAATCAAGTAATTAATAATTTTCTATCTAAGAAAAATAAGGTAAAAGTAGTAATTCAAGGTTTTGGTAATGCTGGAGCTTATTTAGCTAAAAAACTAAATCATAACAATTGTTTAGTTATAGCAATTAGTGATAGCCAAGGAGGAGTTTACAATGAAGAAGGTTTAGATGTTGAAGAGTTAATAGAATTTAAACAAAATGGTAATAGTTTAAAAGATTATACAAAAGCAGAGAATATAGAAAACGATCATCTTTTAACTTTAGAAACTGACATTCTAGCTTTAGCTGCCCTAGAGGATCAAATCACTGAAGAAAATGCCAAAGACGTTAAAGCTAATTATATCTTAGAGCTAGCCAATGGACCGGTTAATTATTTGGCTGATAAAATATTGGAAGAAAATAATATTTTAGTAATACCAGATGTTTTAACCAATGCCGGTGGAGTAGTCGCTAGTTATTTTGAATGGGGACAAAATAAAGTTGGTCAAATTTTAGATAACAATTATTTAGAAAACTTGCTTGAAAAGAAAATGAACAATAGTTGGGAGGAGGTTTTTAATTATTACAATTCATTCAACAGCAAAATATCTCTTAGGCAAGCCGCTTATATGATAGCTATTAAAAGAATTTTAAAGGCAGAAAAATGGAGAGGTAGAATTTAATTTATTGAAAAATATTAGATTAAATTAAAAAAACCCTGAGAACTCTCAGGGTTTTTTGTTAAATTAACTTTTTGTCTAATTATTATCCGCAAGCAGCCACTGTGTTTGCACCACTAGTTTCAAAACCAAAGCCAGGAGATGGAGGAGTATCTGGTAACTCAGCATCACAACCTTCTGGTTTTTCTTCAAAGGCATTACAAATTGAATATAGTAAAGAAGCTGCATCACGATCAGCTGGTACTTCAACACCATTGATAATCAAAGTTGGTGAACCTCCGACTCCATACATAGAAACTTCTTCTTGGTGAACATTAAATCCTGGAAAGTTACCTCGCCAATCAATTTCTTCTTCAAAGTTTTTAGTAACATCAAATTCTTCATCAGTTTCTTCTACACAAGTTCTAACAGTTTCTGGGTTACTGACTACTTGATTAAAGCAATTATCTGATTGATCTTCCTCAGCTAAAAAGCATTCAAGGTAGGCAACTAGCTCATCTGTGCTTTGTTCTTGAATACAATATTGAAGTAGATTTTCATCTAATTCCTTTTTATCTTGCATGGCGTAGTCAACATACATTTGCTTAAATTCAATATCATCACCAATTACCTCTAAGACTGGTAAAATGCCTTTTTGAATTTGGGTACCATATGGACAGTATGTCATAACAAACATTTCCACTGTTGGTTCGCTTGATTTTGGAACTTCAACGTCAGCCATTTGTTCTTCATTATCAGTAGCTACTGGTTCATTGCCACTGATTTCATCAATATCTAGATGTTGAGGAAAAAATAGTTTTCCATCTTTGGTTATAAATGAATCAACTGGCATTTGTTGGTCCATATTAATTTTTAAATGATACATGTCATAGGCAACACCTTCATATGAAGCTGAAACTTGAGTTTCGTCCATCATTAAATGTTCGTTTATAAAGTTTTCGGCAATTTCTGTTGCCTCCTCTGGTGTTATTTTTTCCCCTTCAGTAAAAGTTTTTTCTTCATCATTAGTGCTACAGGCACTAAGTGCTAGGGTAGCTGCTAACATAAGAGCAACTAGAAGAAAAGAAAAATATTTTTTCATCATATTTTTTTTTAATTTATAAATTTTTAAACTAATTTTATTATAATAGAGCTAAATTAATAAGTCAAAATAATTTAATTTAAATTATTTAAAAAATTTTCTAAATCTTCTGGTAAATCTGATTCGTAACTATAAGTTTTTTTGTCTAGATAAGTAAATAATAACTTGTTGGCTTCCAGAAATACTCTTTCAAGATTTATTTTTTTATTTTTTTCCCGGCATTTTTTGTTTCCATAAACATCATCACCAACAATTGGATGACCATAGGCGCCCATATGCACCCTTATTTGATGAGTTCTGCCAGTGCTAATTTGTATTTTTAGTAAACTATAGTTAACAAATCTTTTAAGGACTGTAAAGGTGGTTTGAGCTTCTTTTGAAGCCATAAGTGATTTGATATTGCCTTTGTCACGATTGCTTAATTTTTCTTTATTTTTAGAAGATAAAGGAAGGGCGGCCATTTTACCAGTTTTCTTTGATCGAGCAATTGGAAAATTAATAGTGTCAAAATCATTGATAATTTGTCCAAAAACTAAAGCTCTATATTCTTTATTAATTTTTCGTTTTTTAAATTGATCTTTAAAAAAGAAAAAACTTTCATTGTTTTTAGCCACAATTAACAAGCCACCAACTTCTTTATCAAGTCGGTGTACAATACCGGGTCTATCTGGGTCTTCACCAACATTTTTTATTTCTGGATACCTTGAAACTAAAAGATCAGATAAAGCAGGCTCTTTTACTCCTTGACCACCGTGAACAATTAATCCGGGAGATTTATATACCACCAAAAAGTCATCAGTTTCTTCTATGATATTATAATTTATATTTTTATTGTTTTTATTTAAAGACATTGACTTGTTTTTTTATAAAAGTTTTTATATAATAGCAATAGGTTAATATAAATTCAAGCTTATGAAAAATTTTAAAAAGCATTTTTTTGCTTTCTTGTTATTGTTAATGATTTTATCTTTTAAATTTTTAGTCTTTTCTAGTTTTTCTGTAGTTTATGCTCAAACGAGCCACTTAGAGCAGGATGTTTTTGAACAGGCTACCGATGTAGGTTATGGAGACAGTGAACCACAAGATCCAAGAATAATTGTTGTTAGAATAATCAATGTAGTTTTAATGTTTCTATCGATTATTTTCTTAGTTTTAGTAATTATATCTGGTTTTCAGTGGATGACCTCAGGTGGAAATCAGGAAAATACTAAAAAAGCCAAAGATAGAATTAAAAACGCAATTATTGGTTTAGTTATAGTGGCCACTTCGTGGGGAGTTAGTTACTTTATCCTCAGAAGATTAGAAGCAATCGTAGAAGGGTATCAACATTATGCTGACCCACAACTTCCACTCTAAAATTTTGACAATTAATTATTATTTTTTATTAATTAAGAAAGCTAGTTGTTATTACAATTAGCTTTTTTATTTAAATAGTTACAAATACTTGGTAAAAATACTATATTTATAGTAATATTAAATTAGGTACAAAATAAATAAAATTCATATGAAATTTGAAAAAAATAGCTTTAATAATTTAGAAAAAGAAAAAAAAGAATGGTTAGAAGATATTTGGCTTTATTATAAAGGAGAGACACATTCTCATAGTTTACACAGTAATCGTTTAGAGGAGGATGGAAGTAAAGAGAAAATGGTTCATAGTTCTAGACGTCTTCTTTCTTATGCAGAGAAACTTGGTTTAGAGTTTGTCTTTTTTTCTGAACATTCATCTGATCCTGATTCTCCCAAAAAGCTAAGTGAAAACCATCCAATTTGTCAGTCATTATTAAAACAAAAACAAGAAGTCGATGAAATAAATGAATCTGAAAAATATAAGACTCAAGCTTTTCAAGCAGTAGAAGTTAACATTATGTTTGATGAAAATGGCGAAGCTGTTGTAGATGTTCCTGATTCAATATTATCTCAAATAGATTTAGTGATTGCTTCACGTCATAAAATTGATGATAAGCTTGAGCCAGAGAAAATTAAAGATTCATTATTTTCAGCTATAAATAATCCAAATATTCATGTAATCGGGCATCCATATAGGCATATAGAATTTTATCAAAATGATTGGAATTATTTTAAAAAATATTATCAAAATGATGAAGTAATTGGTTCAGTTTTAAAAAAATTAGAAGAAAATCAAGATTGGGATAAAATTAAACAAATAATTGGCAAAATTGAAGCTAAAGATCCAAAAATGAAAGAGTATAACCTTTTATTTAATGAATTAAAAAAGAGATATTGGGATAGTTGGGAAGAGGTGTTAAAAAAAATGGAAGAAAAAGGAAAATGCTTTGAAATTAACCTCTCTTCTTTTAATCCCGTGAAGGAATATTATATTAGTCTTCTTAAAAAAGCTTCAAAATATAAAGACTTAAAATATTCTATTACTTTTGATTTTCACCATCTTGGTCAATTAGAAAATTATAAAAACAAGGATTTTTTCAGTACGACACCAGAGGAAATTAAAAACCCTAGTAGAGCTAAAGGAGTTCAAAGAATCTTAGAATTAATCAAATTATTAAAATCACTTAATATTGATCCAGAAAAAATAATTAATTCATCAAACGACAATATTAAAAAATTTATTTCTTCTTTTAATTAAATAATTAGTTTTTTATTTATTTAACATGTTTAAGATTATTTTTTTGACAATTAATTATTATTTTGATATTATTTGCTTAGAAAGCTAGTTGTAATTACAATTAGCTTTTTCTCTAATTAATAATAAAGATATAAAATTATGACAGATTTAAGTAGTGCCATAAAACAAGTTTGCGAAGAAAAAAGCTTAGATTATGATTCAGTAATTATTACTATTGAGTTAGCTTTAGCAGCTGCCTATCGCAAAGATTATGGTGAAAAAAATCAAAATATAAAAGTAAAATTTGATCCTAAAACCAGTAAAACAGAAATTTATGACGTTAAAACCGTTGTTGATGATTTGCCAATTGAAGAGGAAGAAGAAATGAGGCGTCAATTATATGACACTAAAAGTAATCAAAAAGAAAAAGAAGAAAAGCAAGAAAAAGAAAAACCAGAAAAAGATTTAGAAGAAAAAAAAGAAGTAGAAGAAGTTGAAGAGGAAAAAGAGAAAAAATTTAATCCTAAAATTGATATACAATTAAAAGAGGCTCAGATCTTAAAACATGATGCCAAAATTGGAGATGAAATATACACTGAACTTCCAATTCCAGAAGGCTATGGACGAATGGCAGCTCAAACTGCTAAACAAGTAATAATTCAAAAGCTTCGAGAAATGGAAAGAGACTTAATA
Source organism: Candidatus Falkowiibacteriota bacterium (assembly GCA_003554785.1). GTDB lineage: Bacteria > Patescibacteriota > Patescibacteriia > Patescibacteriales > UBA12465 > PWHG01. The sequence goes on along the minus strand of PWHG01000057.1, from coordinate 4,163 downwards.
TTAAGTGAATTTAAAGAAAAAGAAAGTGAAGTTGTTAGTGGTGTAGTCCAACGTCGTGAAGGTCGTTTAGTGTTTATTGATTTAGGAAAAGCCATTGGTATTTTACCGATTGAAGAACAAGTTTATAATGAAAATTATCGTGTTGGCGAAAGGATTAAGGTGTTTATTAAAGAAGTTCGTGAGGGCGGTAAAGGGCCAGAAGTAATTCTTTCACGTCGCTCAGAGGAAATACTTAAAAAAGTTTTTTATTTAGAAATACCAGAAATTTCCAATGGTTTAATAGAAATAAAAGGAGTAGCACGTGAGGCTGGGTCTCGCTCAAAGGTAGCTATTTACACTGAAGATGAAAACGTTGATCCAGTTGGTTCTTGTGTGGGTCAAAAAGGTGCTAGAATCCAAACTATCATCAACGAATTAGGGGGAGAAAAAATTGATATTATAGAATACAGTGATGATTCAGCTGTCTATATTTCCAACTCTTTAGCTCCGGCTAATATAATTGATCTGGAAATAAATGAAAAAGAGGAAAAAGCTAAAGTGAAAGTTAGTTCAGATAAGTTGTCTTTAGCGATTGGTAAAAATGGTCAAAATGTGAGATTAGCGGCTAGATTAACTGGCTGGAAAATAGATATTATTGAAGCTGGAACTGAAGGAGAAAAAAAGGTGGCCGACAGTGAAGGAAATATAGATGCTAAAAAAATTGAAGAAACTAAAGAAACAGAAGAAGACAATGAAGAAAAAAAAGATAATGAGAAATAAAATATGTCTAATAAAATTTATATAGTTGGTCATAAATCACCGGACTTAGATAGTGTTATTGGAGCCATCTCTTATTCTTATTTTAAAAATAAGTTAGAAAATACTGATATTTATCAACCAGCTATAGCGGGAAATCTAAATGAAGAAACTAAGCATGTTTTAAAACAAGTTAATTTTTCTATTCCCGTATTATTACAAGATTTAAGTGATAAAAAAGTAATTATGGTTGATCATAATGAGTTCTCCCAAGCAGTTGCTGGAATTGAACAAGCTGAGATTGTTGAAGTAATAGATCATCATAAAATAGATTTTCAGTATAGTTATCCAATAAATTTCAAAACTGCACCACTGGGAGCATCATGTTCTTTGATTTATCAAGAGTTTAAAAAACATTCAATAGTAATTGAAGAAAAAATAGCTCTTGCTATGTTATCAGCAGTTTTAGTTGACACGGTGATTACTAAATCTCCTACTTGTACAAAACTAGATGTAGAAATTATAAAAGATTTAGCTAATTTAGCAGGAGTTGATGATTGGCAAAATTATGGAACTCAATTATTTAAAATACGTTCTTCAGTAGAAAAATTAAAAGCTAAAGAAATTATTAAAAGTGACTTTAAGGATTTTAATTTTAAACAGGAAAATGTGGGTATTGGTCAAGTAGAAACTGTAGATTTATCTAGTTTTAAAAAGAGAAAAAGTGAACTTCTTGATGCTTTAGAGAACATCAAAGAAAAAGAAAATTATCACAGTGTTATTTTATTTATCACCGACATACTTAATGAGGGCTCTTGGTTTTTAATTGCTAGTGATGATAAAAATAAAATAGATCAAGCTTTTGGTGTAAATTTTGTAGATAAGTCCTGTTATATAAAAGGAGTTATCTCCAGAAAAAAACAAGTGGCACCAAAAATAAAAGATGTTTTTAATTAATTTGATATTTAAAATCTATCTGTTAGAATGAAATAACAAAATTATTAATAAATAAAATATATTATGCAAACAAACAAAAAAGAATTAGAAAAATCACAAATTGAATTTGAAGTTACGCTCAGTCTTGATGAGTTTAACCCTTATTTAGAAAAAGGAGCACAAAAACTTGCTAAAGATGTAAAAGTAGAGGGCTTTAGACCAGGAAAGGTTCCCTACGATGTCTTAAAACAAAAAGTTGGAGAAATGGCGATTTTAGAAGAATCCGCCAACATTGCAATTAGAGCTACCATTGATGAAGTTTTAGATAAAAATTTAGAAGGTGAACAATTAGCCGGAAAGCCTCAAGTAGAAATAGTTAAACTTGCTCCCAATAATGATTTTACCTATAAGGTAACCATGCCCGTGCTACCAAAAGTAAAATTAGGTCAATATAAAGACTTAAGTATTAAAGATGAGCAAAATGAGGTAGATGATAAAGAAATTGAAAAAACTCTAGAGCAATTAAAAGAAATGAAAGCCAAAGAGTCAGCCAAAGATGGGCAAGCTGAAACTGGAGATAAATTAACTCTTGATATCTCTATGTCAATTGACGGTGCTCCAGTTGAAGGTGGTGAAAGCAAAGACACAACTGTAGTTTTAGGCAAAGACTATTTTCTACCCGGCTTTGATGAAAAACTACTTGGTGCCAAAAAAGATGAAACAAAAGAATTTAGCCTTACATATCCAAAAGACCACCACCAAAAACACTTAGCAGGAAAAAATGTTGACTTTAGCGTTAAAGTAAAAGAAGTAACACAAAGAGAAGTTCCAGAGTTTAATGATGATTTTGCTAAAACTCTACAATTTAACAGCATGTCTGAGTTAAAAGAAGCTATAAAGAAAAATGTATTAGCGGAAAAAGAAAAAAAAGAATCAATGAGAAAAGAAAGAGAGTTAATGGAAACTTTAATTGAAAAAAGTGATATTGGCGAAATTCCGGAAGAAGTAGTAAAAGATGAAGCCAAGGGAATGCTTGAAGAAATGAAGAAAAACGTAGAAGCTCAAGGTGGTAAATTTGAAGATTATCTAAGTCACCTTAAAAAGACTGAAGATCAGTTGCTTACAGATTTTATGCCTGATGCGGTAAAAAGAATTAAAATCGCATTAATTCTAAAAGAAGTCGGCAAAGAAGAAAAAATTAGTGTTAGTTCCGAGGAAATTGATAATAAAATTGAAGAACTCAAAAAAACCTATGCCGGCCAAGAAGAAGCTCAAAAACAAATCAATAGTTTAGAATATAAAAGACACCTAAATCACGCCCTACTTAGCGATAAGATTGTTAAAAAACTCAAAGAATGGAATTATGCCGATTCTAGCCAAAAATAAACGAGCTAGTTTTGATTATCATCTACTTGAAAAATATGAGGCTGGTTTAATGTTACTGGGTCATGAAGTAAAAGCAGTCAAAGATGGCCAAGTTAACCTAAGTGGTGCCTACATTGCCTGGAAAACTAATAACAACAAATCAGAACTATATTTAGTTAAAGCTCAGATATCACCATATCGTCTTGCTGGAAAACTTGATGATTATAATCCCAAAAGAGATAGAAAACTACTTCTAAATAAAAATGAAATCAGTCATTTAATTGGCAAAACCCAACAAACCGGCTTGACATTAATACCAGTAAAAATATATACTAAACGAGGTTTGATAAAGCTTGAATTTGCTTTAGCTAAAGGAAAGAAAAAATACGACAAACGAGAAGACCTAAAGAGAAAGGAAATAGAAAGACAAACCAGGACTTTGACAAAAAGAATATATAGATAGGGGATGGCAGGATTCGATAATAAGATTGAATTTGAGCATTCAAAACGTGTTTTGGTTAAAACGTAAAAATAACCTAAAAATATAACTGCCAAAACTGGCAAAGCGTTTACTTGGAAACTTCCAAGTTACGCTCCTGTTGCAGCTTAATTAATAGCTACAACCATCGTCCTAGCTTTGTCTCTGAGCTAGATCGCGGTGTCATATTTGAGACTTAGAAATTAGCAAGGCTTCTTTGCTAATTTCGAAAAATAAGAAGCTAGTCTTAATCAATTTTGTTTAGTTTAATATGATTAAGACGAAATATTTTAAACTAAACTATTTTTGTAAATGTGCTTAGAGGAACTTATTAGACATGGGTTCAACTCCCATCATCTCCACAATTGTAAAAGGCCGCGGTGGCGGAATTGGTAGACGCGTTGGACTTAAAATCCAATGATATTTTTTATCGTGGGAGTTCGATTCTCCCCCGCGGCACTTGCAATAAGCGGGTATGGTATAGTGGCTATTACATGACCTTGCCAAGGTTAAGAGACGGGTTCGATTCCCGTTACCCGCTCACAAGACAAAGACAGACCAAGAGGTCTGTTTTTGTTTATTGTTAGCAGGAATATTTGATATAGCGGGATCCAAATCCGTCTTATTTTGAGTGTCAATTTTAGTCATA
>PWHG01000017.1 GCA_003554785.1 Candidatus Falkowiibacteriota bacterium | reverse complement strand
TTTGGATTTCATCAAAAAAGTATTAATTTTGCATAATAATTTCGGGGTGTGGCGCAGTTGGTAGCGCACTTGCATGGGGTGCAAGGGGTCGGAAGTTCGAGTCTTCTCACCCCGACGTTAAGTAAAGGTAACTATCACAAAAACAGATAGTTACCTTTTTTATTATAAATGCTTGCACCACACCTGCACCACGTTTTTGTATTTTTTATAAAGTACATCATTGAATCAAAATCACCGGCAAACCTACCGTACCTTGAACAATAAAGACATTTATGTTATTGTTTATCTGGTGTTTATAAAAAAGCAATTGCTGACAGTTTTTAATGTGAATAATTATTCACCAAAACACTCATTAATTAACAAATAGCCTCACCTTATAATTCTATCGTCCTCACCCCAAACTTGCGGTGTCTGATCCCTGCTATGTAGGCGACGGGCATAATATGGCAGGCCATGTACAGGGTCAGCCAGGTATTGCCTTAGCTCGCCCACAGTAATTCTGCCATCTTCATCAAAATCGGCTGCACCTTGTATTCCCTTCAGGAAGAAGTATGTCAAAAGCCCGTGACGTTTTTCAGGGTGCCAGCTTGCAATTTGTGAACCTGAACTGGCTGTAATTATGGTACCATTAGAAATTTTTGCAGACGGATCGCGAATTTCTATACCTATTGGAGATGCCTCGGCTATAAGCATATCACCTGCGCCTGTGGCACCTGAAAAACATGCATCTATAACAACAGTCAAAGAGCGGGCTCCAAGTTTAGATAGATTATCATAAAGAACTTCTAATGGATAGCCCGAAAGAGACAGTCTGTTTGGGTCAGCATCTACGGGCATCAGATAACCGGATTTAGTGTTGGGGTCAGGTGCACCATGCCCTGAATAATAAATAAAAACATCACTTACGCCTTCACGAACCATATCTTTTAGCCTGCCCTGCGGACTGTCTTTATCACCGAACAAAACCCGAAAGTCGGTAAAAGTTGCATCTTCCCGATAAATAATATTTCCCGGACGATAGCCCAATGCCTCTTCAACATATTTGCGAACCATAGAAGCATCTCTGATTGCAAATGAAACATCCGGCGTATCACCACGATAAGTTCTGTTTCCAATTATTACGGCAACTGCTTCAGGATTTTGCTGTTCAGCCTGCGGAATATTGCGTTCTATACTGATCCTCAAACCGGGTACATCCGTAACCTTATTATCAATATCTTTTGCTTCAACAACAAGCTGGCGGGCAGTCCGTTGCGGTGTGTGAAGCGTCAAGCCCAAATCTGTAGGCTGAAGCCCGTGTTTGCCGGTTCGTTCACTAAGGGATAGCGTAACCGGAAATGCATCAGCTTCCCTGTTGCTAAATGCACTAAAGCTTATATCCCTGTATGCACCAGGTTCGATTGTGCCAATTTGTTTTCTTCTATCCGTGTTAACAGCCAAAAACAAGTTATTGCCGACTTCTATATTTACCGTTGCATCTTCTGCCGTGCCTTCACCAACATTAAGCAGTCTAACCGTTATATCAACGACCTGTCCCGGTGTGATTACTCCCCTGCCTTGCGGGTCATCAACACCAACATCGTGAACAACAATTTCCGGTGGGCGATAGGCTCTTGTTGGAATGATTAACTCTACAGGATCAGCATGAAAACCCATAGATTCTTTTATATTAAGAGTTATCTCTGCCCTGCCATCCTTTAATGACTCTTTACCTGATATTGCCAGTGAAATTGATCTTGATTCTCCCGGCTGAATATTACCTACCTGGGCTGATAATCCCGCAATTTCCGATTGCGTGTCACCTTTTACAGTAACAACTTGTGCTACTCCTGCACCATTGTTTTCAATGGTAAACTGAATAATTGCGTGTTCCCCGGCAGAAAGGCGATTATCTCCATCGGTATCGGTAAAAACAGGATCACTTACTGCAAGTGATGGAGGAGCTGATACGACGGTCGGACTTGCATACTCTTCAATATCACGTTGTGTTCCAATGGGATAGTTTGCACCGGTTGCAGGATTTGTAATACTTATGTTTATTATTTCTTTTGACTCAAGGTCTGACTTAAGCTGTTCTATACCTTTTGCTACAATACTATGGCGATTTTCATATAGGCGCCGAGCATTTTCTCTGTCAATGGATATACTTTCTGTAATATCGCCAACCGTTATCTGATAGCGCTGATTGTCGGCATCATAACTTCCAAGCTTCACATCAAGTGTGACTTCTTGGCGGCTTTCAGCAATCTGCTTCATTCTTTCAGTTTCCATTCTTTCAATGTACGGTGGCAATTGCTCTCGCAAATGTTTCTCGGCTTGCTGCTGCCTTTGTGTATATTCTTCGGCAGTCTCAAACTGACCACGTGGAGCAAACAAATCTGGTTGAGTATTCTTGACGCGCTCAAATAAACCAGGATGTTTATGAACTGTCATAAAAACAAAAACATTCCAAAGTTTTATGGTTCGATCATCAGATCCCGATGCTACATATTGACCATCAGGTGAAAAAGTAACGGACTGTACTGACCTTACATGACCGGATAGAGTTCGAATTTGATTGCCTTTTAATATACTCCAAAGTTTGACGGTATTGTCATCAGACCCCGATACTACAAACTTTCCATCGGATGAAAAAGCAACAGAATTCACGCCATCTCTGTGGCCAGTCAGAGTGCTGATTACTCGGCCGGTTAAAATATTCCAAAGTTTAATGGTTCGATCATCAGACCCCGATACCACATACCGACCATCTGATGAAAAGGCAACGGAATTCACGCCACGTTTGTGACCAGTTAGAGTGCGGATTTCCTTGCCTGTTGATACATCCCAAAGCTTTACGGTATTATCAAAAGACCCTGATACCACATACCGGCCATCGGGTGAAAAAGCTACGGAATAAACATTACTAACGTGACCAGTCAAAGTGCGGATTTCCTTGCCTGTTGATACATCCCAAAGCTTTACGGTATTATCAAAAGACCCTGATACCACATACTGTCCATCGGGTGCAAAGGCAACGGAAGTTACACTACCTTTGTGTCCAGTTAAAGTGCGGATTTGTCTGCCTCTTAACACATTACAAAGTTTGATGGTATTGTCATTATAACCTGATACCACATACTGTCCATCGGGTGAAAAGGCTACAGAAGTCACCCAGCCTTGGTCGCTAAATATACTCCTACCTGATAAGATGCGGACTTCTTTACCTGTAGAAATATCCCAAAGTTTGATGGTGCGATCGTCAGATCCCGATACCAAATATTGTCCATCAGGTGAAAAAGCAACAGACCTCACATTTCTTTCATGTCCTGTTAGAATGCGGATTCTTTGCCCGAATGTATCGTGAAAAACTAAAAAATTCAACAATAACAGAAAAATAATAGAATTTCTTAAAATCATAGCCCTATAAGTTTGTTTATTATAATCATTATTGTCTTACAATTGAATAATTAGCCATTGCTTCTACTCTTTTGTCAATGTCAATATTTATTATCCAGTTATTAATTTCGGTAAAGTGTGTTGAATACTCTAAAGCATCATTTACGGACTGAAACCGGTAAGGCTTTTTTGTAGCTATACACAGTAAAACCTCGGAAAAAGGGGGATTTTCATCATCACGATCAAGCGCTACAAAACTTAGTATCTCTCGTTCTGTGTTGTTTGGAATTATTCTTTTTTTGCCCGCAGATAGTTTGTTGTCCGGCATATACCGGTTGGGAAAAATTACTGCTGCCGTGCCATCAGCCAACAGGGAAAAAATAGTTATATAAGCATCCTGCGAAACCTTTGCTTCCATTACTATTGGGTCACCAACCTGGTAAACAGTACGATCAACCTTGAAATCCACAACGAAACCGGGGTCAGGCGAGCCTTCTTCCGGTGTAACTTCGGCTTCATAAACTATGCTCAGAAATATACCGTCATCTGTGGTTTTAATATCAAATTCCGGCTTTTTTTCCTGAGTTATTTTACCATTTACATGCTCCCTGAATATGCGATTGTAGCTTTCATGCCATTGTGATGTTTCGCCGTCAATCTGTGTTTCAAGCATAAAAACAGTTTCTTCAATTCTATACCCGGTAACTTTTGCCACTGCCTGTTCACGTGCTAATAACAGCAATTCGTTCTTAGCCTGATCAATGCTTATTCTGGGTGATACTTCGCTTGTATGCTCAATTGTTATCCATTGGGAGTTTTGAGTAAAAGTTAATGTGGGGAATAATATGAAAATAATATTTAAAACTATTATTTTTTGCATCTTGCACATAGAGTTTTGTTTAAAATTGCTGGATTTTTTTATTATCAAAAAGTCAAATATAGAGAAAAAACAATATGAAACAATAAAATTTTATAACAAATAGAAGGTAAGATATAAGGAAATGTAGT